>CAYJXL010000042.1:0-10892 GCA_964374125.1 Candidatus Woesearchaeota archaeon
TTTACTTCTTTTTTAGTGATACGCCGGAGCTCTGCTCCGATTGCGTAGTTCATTGATATTTATATCAAGAAAAAGAAAGTGAGTACTATTTCTGGAGTACAAGAGTGTAATATGTATAGACATCTCGCGGACTGAAATGAGTTTTTTGAAGACGAAAAGGCGTTTGTGAAATAATCTGCTCAGCATGCTTCCGTGATCTGAGAACGCTTACTTCATCTGGGAAAAACTGGATTTTCTTTGACTTAGAAAACTTATTATAAACAGCTTCAACTGAATTTAAAACCATCTGTGTTGATCCAAACACAGGTGGCCAGAACAAGACCACATAGCTCTCCTTTTTTACAATGCGATAGAGCTCATTGAGCAAAGCAACAATCTCATTTTCATGGAAGTGCTCCATCACGCCAAGATTCCAGACTCCATCGACAGAATCATTTTTGATGGGTAAATGGAAGATATTGCCGCAGAGAAAGTGGTCTGAAAATCCGATTGCTCTGCCGCGTTGCAGGGCAGTAAAGGAGATGTCCAACGCAACAAATTTTCTTTGGCGGTGGAGGATGCGTGAGGAAGATTCTGTGCTTCCAGAACCGCATTCAATGAAGACACCCTCGCGAGGAAAGTAGCGCTCAACAATGTTCTTTACCATGAAAGAAATAAAATACTTGCGGTGAAAGGCGCAAAACTTGCTGAAGAAAGAATCGTTGTTCTGTGCGAGCCAATAATCATCCCAATCTTGCTGGATCTTCTGTTCTTGCATCGTCGGTAAAAAACCGCAAGCATTTAAAAGCCTTCACCTTTTGCATCCATACGCCGCGGTCGCATAACCCGGTATTGCACAGAATAAGGGCCTTGGTTCTTATGTGTAAGCCTGGAAAATACCTGGTGAGCCTGACCCGCAAGGGTATCCAGGTTCAAATCCTGGTCGCGGCGTTATCATAAAAATTTAGGTGCTCTAATCTCTCAAGTTGTTGCGCAGCGCTTAGCGTTAAGCGTCTTAACTAAGGTAAAGTCCTGTGTGATAAAAATATTTGTTGACGTACGCAAAAATAATACCACCAACGAAAAAAAGAGAGCTTAGAATAATGATGGCGACTACAAATTTTCTGTTGCGCTCTTGCATATTCTCTAATTCAAAAAGTCCGCGTATGCCTAAAAAGAACCCAATACCGCTAAAAATAATATTTTGACTGTTAAATGCTAAGACGAAAAAGTTCTTGAGCGATAGACTATAGTATAAGTTCATTAAGGAGTAAATCAATAAGAGCGGCGCAAGAAGTGTGAAAATGAATCCCCCAGTAACTACGAGGTTATGATTGCTTTTGTTTGTACGCTTCACACCAGAGGTCTCTCTAACGATGCTAAATAAGATCATTGCTATGATCACAGAAAGAATGTTCTGGAAAAATGTATTAAGAAATTTAAGATCGCCCGGTGGAAAATAATACTCAAAAAACTGGTAACATTTTTGTACGCTTATTGTCAGATGTCCAACAAAATAGGGGCTGGGGCAGGTAGTATCAAGTAAGCGTAATCCAAAAACCATAAGCCCGATAAGCCCGAAAAAAGGAAGCACATTGAGCAGTATCGCTGAAAATCTATTATTAGGAAACAGCTTGTCTACAACGAGGTAAGCAAGCATCGGAAGAAGAAAGATAAAAATAAAAAGAAGTATGCTCATAAATAGATGATAGAGCAGATAGTACGGCGTATCGCTATACATGTAAATTCCAGTATCACCTGAAATTTTAACAAAAGAAGTGTCGCCTTGAATCCCTGCATACAAAAGTAAGAATATGCCAAAGATAACTGCTGCAGATCGAAAGGTGAGTCTTGAATTCATACAACTTTTGGCACAAACTGCATTTATCAAGCTTATCAATAAAAGATACAAAGGCTTATATATAAGTATACTACTTAGGCATATGAACATATTAAAATGCGATACAAAATGACTCAAACATTACAAACAAGAGACAAAGAAAAGCCTCAGCACTCCCCAACGTTAAATACTATCCTTATGGTCGAAGCTGTTTTAAAAGAAGCCGGAGAACTCATCACCATTGCAGAACTTAAAAAAGAGTTGCCGAGACAAGTCATGCACCAAACACTTCTGCAGGTTCTTGATTATTTACAACTAAGCGGAAAGATTATTATTGGAACGAAAGGTATTCTCTGGATCTACGCTGTAAGGGAAGAAGTTGAAGCAATGATCAAAAGAGGAACTGAATTGTGAACAAGCCTGTGCAGGTTATCCTTCTCGTTGGGTCGTGGCGTATCTTCGTCACTTCATTTGGATGCCATAGCCTAATAAATGGGGGCAACACGACTATTGGATGATCCCGCATTGGTTGGAAAAACAAGCGATAAAGAAGAGCCTTACCGACACGAGTTTTTTTGAACGCATTGTGCGACCGCTAACGTATCGTCGAGCAAAGAATGATCCAGAACGTGTTCACGAACTTGCGCTTGAGGCGCTCGTTCGCTTTGAGGACGTTGTTGAAAAAGTATCTCGCAACTTTGACTTTCCGTATCTGCACATTGAACTCGCAGGTAAGCGCGTTATGCCCTTTGGCACTGCTGCAGGCCTGGACAAGAACGGTGATGCGCTCTATTCACTAGGGCAGCTATTCGGATTCTTAGAACCGGGCACAGTCGTCGTTTCAGAGCGTCCTGGAAACACAAAGCCAAGAGTTGCTGTTGATAACGTGCATGAAGCGGTTTACAATGCGCAAGGATTTCCAAGCAGGGGCCTCGAATACTTTTTGAAAAATGTAAGGTCCTATCGTGATCGTAAAGGACAAGCCCCCATCCTCGCCAGCGTGTGCGGCATACCGCCAAGTCCGGAAAGATTAGACGTCGCGCATCAAGAGTTAGAAATCTTGGTAAGTGCACTAGCGCCATACGTTGACGGATTTGTTTGGAATCCGTTCTCGCCAAACACAGAAGCTCTCACGCTCCTGAGAACACCAACAGAGTTCAGAAGAAGCGCGGAGCTGATTGCAAAAAACGCGCAAAATAAACCTAAGCTCGTCAAGATGGGGCCATATGAAGATGCATCCGAGAAGAAGCTACCGTGGCTCAATCTCATCAGCGCATGGATGGAAGGTGGCGGCACTGGCGTTGTGGTTACAAACACGCTTATGGTGCCGAGAACTCAGGTGCCTATGAATGGCTGGGGATATCCATCAGCAGGAAAAAGCGGAACATTTCTGCGCGACTATCGACAGCGTGCAATAAAAGACGCTCGATCAGCGTTTCCAGACATATACATTGTTGCAACCGGCGGCATAGACTCCGCTGAAGAATCGCTCTCCGCGCTTTATGTGGGGGCGAACGCACTCGAAGGATACACTCCTTACACATTCCACGGCTTTGGACTGTTATTAAAAATGGCGCTCGGCCTGCAAGCAAAACTGCAAGTGCTGGGTTATCGATCGCTTGCTGAATTCCAGGCAGAAAAAGCATCGCGAAGATACAAGTAAACTCGTTTCAACCGAAAGATGTGTAACATCAAACACAATGAAGTAAAGCATGCCATACGAACCAAAGAACTACGATCATGCTCTTGGAATTTCTATAGAACGGAAATCCACAAGGTTTATTAATAAGTTTGGCATACCATTTATAAGATAAAAAATGAAAAAATTCTTGTTTATTCTGATGTTGGTGTTATTAGTAGGGTGCACAGTGCAGCGACCCATTCAGCCTCAGCCGATACAACGGCCTCAACCAATGCAAACACAACCTGCTTCGCAGCAAAAAGCACCGCAAGCGCAACAAAAGACTATAGACGTTGCAATACAGGACTTCTCGTTTAAATCATCAACA
Source organism: Candidatus Woesearchaeota archaeon (assembly GCA_964374125.1). Lineage (GTDB taxonomy): Archaea > Nanobdellota > Nanobdellia > SCGC-AAA011-G17 > UBA489 > CAYJXL01. Next base: position 3,829 of record CAYJXL010000042.1, read on the forward strand.
GTAACAATAAACTCAGGAGACAGTATCCGCTGGACAAACAAAGACAGCGCTTCTCATACTGCAACCGGGCAAGGCTTTGATACAGGAACGCTCAGCAACGGTCAAAGCAAGACAATCGTTTTTAATGAGCCTGGAGCATACCAGTATACATGTTCTTTTCACCCGGGCATGCGTGGCACAATAGTCGTGCAGTAAGATTTGTTTTTCGGGCGACATATCATTTTGTATAAACAGTCATCGTCAGAAAGGGTCGTATTTCCAGATTCTTTTCTGCTCAACCGAAAAGTATATATGCCATCTATTAAACTTAAATTTCTGGGGTACAAAAAATGATAACAATCGGTCAGACAGTTCCAGCCTTGGAAGGCAAGGCGTTTCACCAGGAAGAAGAAAAGAAGATAAAGCTCACAGATTACAAGGGTAAGTGGTTAGTGCTTCTCTTTTATCCTGCAGACTTCACATTCATCTGCCCGACAGAACTTGAGGAAGCAGCTAGTCATTACGAAGAATTCAAGAAGCTGAACGCCGAAGTAGTCTCAGTGAGCACAGACACAGTCTTTGTGCATAAAGCATGGCATGATCATTCCCCGGCAATAAAGAAGATCACCTATCCGATGCTCGCAGATCCAACGGGCGCAATCTGCAAAGCCTTCGGCACGTACATCCAGGAAGAAGGCCTGTCACTTCGAGCAACATTCATAGTCGACCCTGGTGGTGTGATAAAATACTACGAGATCCACGACAATAGCATCGGAAGAAATAGAAAAGAGATAATACGAAAGCTGCAGGCAGCAAAGTTCGTCAGAGAAAACAAAGGCCAAGTCTGTCCAGCAAGCTGGGAGCCGGGCAAGAAAACATTAAAGCCGGGCCTGGACTTGGTTGGCAAAATTTAATGGGTCTTAGCATTGGTGATGGAGTCGCGACGTGGTCGTTTCATTCTCCCCGCCAAAAAGTTTTTATAGGAACGCAGCGTCTCTAGAACATGGCGACAGATAAGCTTAACTTAGTTGAAATGATAGAAGGCGATCGCTATCGTGTAGACTCTTCGCTTCTCAGCAGCTATGAAACCTATCGATACAGACATAGGGAGTACATTATTGGTGATTTACTGGGTGTCAGCGGAGATCCGCGTGGGGGCGGCTGTGGGTATCATCGACGAGGTACATTAGAGGTGCCAACTATGATGGTGAAACAAAGAATCATATTTCGAATCGTACAACGAGATAGTTACACGAAAGATGGAAATATTGTTGAAGCAGTACGCGATCCTGAGCTCGTGCGACGCATACTCGATCGCGTAATCCAACGAGAAGGATACGAAACGATATAACCGGAGGAAACAAAATGCCATACGAACCAAAGAACTACGACCACCTTCTAGGAATCCAAGGTCTTAGCGATACACTAATGAAGAATCATTTCACGCTCTATCAAGGCTACGTCACGAACACCAACAAGATTTTAGACGCGTTAATGGTAATGCTCAAGGAAGGAAAGACCGGAACACCGGAGTACAACGAGTTAAAGCGCCGCTTCGGATGGGAGTTCAATGGCATGCGCCTCCACGAATTCTTCTTCGGCGGCATGGCAAAAAGTTCAGCGGCACTCAACAAAAATTCTCCTTTAGGCGAGAAGATCGCGACTGATTTCGGTTCCTACGAAAACTGGGAGAAAGACTTCAAGGCAACAGCCGCAATGCGCGGCATAGGCTGGACAATTCTCTATTACGACCCTGTTGCCGATAGAATGATGAACGTCTGGGTTAATGAACATGACGTTGGACACTTAGCTGCGTTGTCTTTAATCCTGAACATAGATGTTTTCGAGCATGCATACATGATTGATTACGGATTAAAAAGAGCAGACTACATCGAGACATTCTTCAAGGGAATCGACTGGAAAGCCGTCGAAGAACGGTTTGTGAAGAAATAGTTTTCCAAACATTTTTATAGGCAAAGAGCTTATGAGATAGTTATGCTCAGCTTTGACGTCCTCAAAAACAGAATCAACGAAATCTATCGCAGCAACGCTATGCTAGAGAGTTATCAAAATGATCTCCTAAGGAACAGTGAATTTCTTCCCGCAAACGAAGCAGTCATCGAGCAAGCAAAGTCAACAACACTAGCGCTTGCAAGGGAAATCATTCAGACCATTTCAACCATCACCAACAGAGATTACAACACCAACAGCTTCGTCCAGCCCCTCGAAATCGCACACGACCTCATCAAGTCCGAGCACTTCTTTGCAACGCGCGAACTCATTGACGGTTTGCTCGCAATATACGAAAAAAACTTCAATGACTTAGTCGGAAAGTTTATGATCAGCCCTCTTGATAAGCTCAGGTTTTACAAGATGCAGTTTGTTTAAATCATGGATTACGAACAATGGTTATCCTCGCAAGAGGGATTGAAGATATATCGTGGACTAAGGGTTGGTAAACCCCATCGCCCGAAGAATGATTTAGAAAAAGCCTCAACAGCTCTTGGATTCTTTGGCGATCTTGATCTTTCAAGTATTGTCGAATGCATCATGCGTTTAGAGGGTCGAACACAGGACCGAAATGATGAAATCAGTTACTGGCCTACCGGCAGCCAAATGACGCGACAGTTCTCGCTCTCCTCTTCAAGAACAATCAAGTCTGAAACGCGGAGAATTATGCAACAATTGGGCTATGAAATCAAGCCTTACAAACTCGCCTAGCTTAAGCAAGCTTGTTGTCCAACTTAGAGTTTTCTTTTGATTCTTTCTCTAAGTCAACGCCAAGCTCTTTCAATGCCTTCAAGTGCGCCTGAATCAACTGCTCGGTAATTGACACCAATCGCGCAAGTTCCTGGTACTCCTTGGTCAATGTCGCTAAAGAGCCTTTGTGATAGCCGATTTGTTCGTCTTTTGAGAGGGTTGTCATGTAAATGAAGTCCTGTAACAATCTATATGGCTTCCGACAAGCATCCTCGGCGGAGTCTAACTCTGCATTCAATCTCCATCCTCAATGGTCGTAAGAGTTTCTGCTGAGCCTCGTACTAAAGTGTTGAAAATGTCTCTTTAGTTTGTCAAGAGCCACTTCCAGAGGGGTATAAATCGTATTCCTCGCTCTTTCTTTTCACTGTTCTTAGTTAAAATAATCAGGTCATTGACTTTTTTGAATGCTGCTTTGCACTGTACTAGAGCACGTACTTCTCGTTCAGGAACTTCATTAGTATAAGAGACGTTTATCGCAGTAACGGCATTACTGCCGTGCTTGATAACAAAGTCTACTTCCTCATGCTTCTCCGACGTCCAGTAGTAGATGTCTTTATTTTTCCTCCGTAGCTCAAGAAAAACAAGATTCTCAGCGAGTTTGCCTTCATCTTTTGAAAACTTGAATGAAACCGCATTCCTCAGTCCATTATCAACGCAGTAAATTTTCGATGGAAGCGTTTTCTGCTCTTTTAATGAATAGGAAAAATGTTCTATAGTAAAAAAGAGGAAAGTTTCTTTGAAGTGCGAAAGATAGTCCTTTATTGAATCGTAAGCAATGCCTAAAGAATTCCTGAGGTTTCGCAACGAGATGAGGTGCGTAAAGTTGGTTATCAGAAACAAGGCTAAATCTCTTGTTTTCTGGCTGTTGAGGTTGTATCTGTCGATAACGTCCTTATAGAGTATGTCATCGAAATATTGCTTGAGAACAAGGAATTTAAAAGCCTCTGTCTTCAAAACAACTTCCGGAAATCCTCCAAACTCCAAGAATTGTTTAAGAGCATGAATAATGCTTATTCTAGTGTTTCCAAGGAGTATCCCCTTCGCAATGTTTCCTGTGTTGACAAGTGCGCCGTTGAAGAGCAAAAACTCATGAAAGCTGAGTGGAAAGACTTCAAATGTCAGATTTCTTCCAGTAAGAAGGCTTGAATACTCTTTTTTCAGCAGGTAAGAACAAGAACCAGAAATGATAAACTTGTCATTGCTCTGTAAGTCATATTTTTTTCGTATCCACGATTCCCATCCATCTTTTTTATGTATTTCATCAAGGAATATGTAAGCTTTTTTGTCAGGATTCAAAGATGCACGGTAGCTCTCGTAAATGTCATCCAAGCCGGAATTGGAAAGCTTCTTGTCGTCAAAGTTGGCAAACAAGATCTGCAGGGGGTCTACTCCTTTCTTGATAAGGTTGTTAATCATTTGATACATGATGGTGGACTTTCCGCTTCTTCGCACGCCAGTTACAATGGTTATTTCGCGTATCATAACAGATTCAAGCAACAGCTTGTAGTCTGGCCTGTCTTTGCCAGCAAGGTCTCTGACCAGCATTTTGTTTTCCCACCACGGGTTCCACTCACCAAGCTGTTCTATTTCCATATTACAATTGAATGTAACATAGTGTTTATAAATGTTACGTTTTGCTGTAACAAAAGATCTCAAAATACGAGACTAAAACAAAGAACGTAACGGCTTTATGAAGCAACGTGAGGTGCTTAGCAAAAAGCGTAACTGCCGAGAACATTTGGCAGCAAGAGTGACGTTGAAGGCTCCAGATAACTGTCGGTCTAATACCAGCACCGCTGTCATAGAAATCATCAGGTTTATAAATAAGATCATTCTTACTATTCTTATTCAATGAGGATCGCTATGGAAGTCGAAATCACGAAAATGACCTCAAGAGGCCAGGTCGTTATACCTCAAGATATTCGCGAGGAAGCTGGCCTGAGAGAGGGAGAGAAATTCCTAGTGTACAACATAGATGGGAATATCATTCTCAAGAGAATAAAGAACATCAACAAGATGAAGAGTACAGGCGAATTTGAGAAGGTATTTGCGTCTCTCTGGAAGACAGCAAGGCAGAAAGGTATCACCAAGCAGGACGTAGAAAAAGAAATGAACGCATACAGAGCAGAAAAGCATGCTTAAATTCACGCTGGATACAAATACGTTAATATCAGCAACAATCGCCCGAGGAAATGAATTTGAGCTTCTGCGACTGGCGAAAGAAGGAAAAATAAAGATCATTTTGTCACTTCCAATTGTCGAAGAATTTAAAGAGGTGATTTCTAGGGAAAAATTTGGATTCTCAGAAAAACAGGTAGAGCAAGCTACAAAACTGCTTCTCGGTATCTGCGACCTTGTCATTCCAACAGCACATCTGAACGTGATTAAAGACGACCCGGACGATAATAAAATCATCGAATGTGCAGTAAGTGGAAATGTTGATTACATTGTTTCTGGCGATAAACATCTACTGAACATCCAAAGATATGACAGCATTCCAATAATCAGAACGAGAGAAGCGCTTGCATTGATCAACAAACAAGATTAAATCTATCTCGTTACCCGTCAAATTCCAATTCTTGTCTTATTCGGATTATTCTTCAAAGGTCCAAGCATCAATGACTGTACTCACAAAGAAATCTAATATCACTCAATGAAGCATTAACACAAAGATAGTTCGCACTCATTATACAAAAGAAAGTAATAACACGTGCACAGGCAAAGTGAATGTATTCGAGCGTTTAGTAGTCGCAGGCTGAACGCCTCGTTGCCTTGGCGCGTACACCCCGACCCTATCAAACTCCTGTTCTTGGAGCGCTCTTCCTCTCGTTTCGCGGGGGGTTTCGAGCTTAGATGCTTTCAGCTCTTATCCCGTAGCGCGTAGCTGCTCGGCCTGCCTTGTCAGACAACCGATATACCAGAGGCGCCGAACCATTGTTCCTCTCGTACTAAATGGTCCTTCCACTCAGAGGATATGCATTTCCAGTAGATATCATACAAACTGTCTCACGACGTTTTGTTCAGGACGGAGGGAAAATATTTTGATTTGCTTCTGTTTGAACAACCGATGACCTTAACAAAGTTAAGGTGGTTGCCATTTTTCCTTGAGATGAGCATGGTATACATCGGATGTTTCTTTCCTTTTTCCGATGGTCTCATTCTAACATCGCAGCATCTGATCCCATTTTTCTCAAGCATTAATTTGATACCATGTAGAGGTTTAGCATTCGCTTGGCAAAAACCTAGCTCGCTTAAACCGTCTGCATCATAAAAACCCCTAATGTAGTATTTTTGTATACTAAAAGGAAGTTTTTTGATAATGCTCGGAGTTCCCCAATGAATCTTGTCACCAATAGGCATCTCAAAAATGTGGTGAAAAAACTCAAAGATTGGACGATTACTTAAAGTTACCCTATTGCCTTGAGCAAGACGTGGTTGATTACTCGGTGAAAAAACATCAGTTATAAGTCTTTTCAAAAATCGTAACCATTCAAGCTTGCTCTGAGAGTAAGTAACCTCATACTTTCCATAAAGTGCTAATGTTCCATCCCTCATTGCGCCGACGAGGTAAGCTAACTTTGGTGTTATGAACACTGGTAATCGAGCAGATGCCGCATTACCGCCATGCCCAAACTTAAATACACCGCTATCAAGCTTTCCATAATCGACTTTCACGTTTATTGAAGTGCAAAAATTGCTAAAAAGCCTAACAAACTCCAATGTCGGAGTTCTTGTGCCACTAACGTATTGGTCAAAAACCCGTCGATTGGAATAAAGACCATCTCCAATTGCAATCTTTGCTTCTTCAGTCTTTCCTTGTAGTCTCTGTTTGCACAGATCCCACAATTCTGTGAGATACTTATGGATGTTGCATACTCTCATCTCTTGTGGCAACTTCGACAAATAATCGCCAATGGGATACATGCGAAATTTTCCCTCAAACTGAGCAGTGTTCACTGGTAAAATAGAGAGACTTCGTCTTTAACTACTTTTCTATTTTACCCAGCTCACGACGTCCTACTTAACCCAGCTCACGAACCGCTTTAACCGGTGAACACCCGTACCCTTGGCCGCCTACAGTGTCGAAGAAAGGACTTCATTACTTAAATAGTACTTCATTGCGTCAGAATCAAACCTTCTCAGTTCTCGTAACGTGAACATTACAGTATAGAGTCCTCTACTTACTAATAGACTATACGAGATACTGAGAAGCAAAGACAATTCTTGACGTCGAAGCTATTGAGCCTTGAAGTTTGCCTTTCCTCGCCGTTTCTGCACGGCCAGGATGCGATGAGCCGACATCGAAGTAGCAAACAGCGCCGTCG
>CAYJXL010000043.1:0-10285 GCA_964374125.1 Candidatus Woesearchaeota archaeon
AGAAAAAAAGATTTAATGCTTAAAAGTAACGGTTATTAATGTCTTATGCTATAGAATCAAGGAGGAGTTGTGGGGAGGTCATTTCTGGACAGCAGGAGGACATATCGACACTGTTGGAGATGGCTATGGAGAAGAGAAGATGAAAGAATACATTAAGAATCAAGGAAGAGATCCACAGCAGTTCACTTTACTTCTTTTTTAGTGATACGCCGGAGCTCTGCTCCGATTGCGTAGTTCATTCTCGTAACTAAAGGCTTGCAAGGACGCTATGCTGGTTCCAGTCTCGGTGGTGGCGCAGGCGGAAGATTCTGACAAGAAACTTTATAAACACAATCAAAAGTAAGAATCTCACATGAAAACAAAAATCAAGCCATGGATGGTTGTTGTTGGAATCATTGTTCTTTTTGCACTCTGGATCGGCACATCATACAATCGCCTCGTTTCATTATCAGGTTCAGTCGACGGCCAATGGGCTAATGTTCAAGCGCAGTATCAGCGGCGCATCGATCTCATTCCGAACTTAGTGAACACAGTTAAAGGCTACGCAAAGCATGAAGAAGGCTTGTTTACCAAAATAACGGAGTTGCGAAGTCAGTGGCAGTCAAGCGTTAACAAGGGAGATATCCCGGGTCAGCAGGCTGCTATTAGCGGCATCGAAGGGGCACTCTCCCGTCTCCTCGTTGTTGTTGAGAACTATCCGCAACTGAAAGCAAACGAAAATTTTCTTTCATTGCAGGACGAATTAGCAGGTACAGAAAACAGAATCGCAGTGGAGCGCCAGCGGTTTAATGATGCGGTCAAGAACTACAACATAAAGATAAAGAAAGTGCCGACAAATATCATTGCGAATTTGTTTGATTTTGGACCGCGAGAGTTCTTCGAAGCAAAACCGGGCGCTGAAGAAGCTCCGAACGTGCAGTTTTAAGCTGGAGCTCTGCGTGCCTTTAGGAATGCTTTCCACATAAGAAACCCAATAACTGGAAAGAACAGTGAGGTGATAGTGCCAGGATAGTATGCTCTTAGAAAAACCGTTCTTAGTATGTGGTGGAGTTCAAATACGAAAATGAGCGTTAATAAAACTATAATTGATAGCCGGCCATACATTTTCGTTATAAACACTAAACCTAGCAGCAACCAAAATATTATCTGAAACAGCAGAAATAACACGTCAAGTGAAGCTAGTCCTTGAAATGGCCGCATTATCCACAAAAACAAACCGTCAACGTTATAAAACCCTGTAAAGTATTCCTCAGTGCCGTGCAAAACAAAGAGAAACATCAAAGTCAGATATAACCTTTGCAGTACGCCATCTTTTTTTATCATCCTAAAGTCTAATTGCTCGAAGTCGAGAGACCCTCTTTGAAAGTAAAGGATGAGTTGAAAACCAATTGGCCAATGTGCTTGCCGCGAAAGGCTGAACAATAAACAAACTTGAAGTTGTTGGCGAACCGAACCGCAAAGGATGTGCCTTGTTATCGCGTTCTAATTTCTCTAGCGCTCGTGCTAAAGGTTCTCCATCACGTAATAATCGTGCTCCACGTTCATCAGCAAGATACTCTCTGCTTCTGGAGATCGCTAGCTGAATGATGAGCGCAATTAACGGAGCTAATATTGCAAGGACAAGAAGTTGTAGAACATTCGACCTTCCTTCACTATCTCGTCCACCGCCAAAAATTGCAGCAAACCTCGCCATCGATGCCACGTACGAAATAACAGCTGCAAGTGTCGCCGCAATAGTCGTAATCAGCATGTCTCTATTTTTGATATGCCCTATCTCGTGCGCAAGCACGCCTTTGAGTTCGTCATGCGTCAACAGGTTCATGATGCCTTCAGTCACCGCAACAACTGCTTTGTTCTTGCTGGGGCCTGTTGCAAATGCGTTGCTCGTTTGTGTCGGAATAATATACACCTTCGGCTTCGGCAGGTCAGCCTTCTTGCAGATTTCCTCAACCAGCGCGTACAATTTCGGATATTGGCTCTTCGGTGCTTCTTTCGCACGATACATCGCTAAAACGATTTTATGTGAAAAGAAAAACGCTCCAAAATTCATGATGACCGCAAAGAAGAGAGCAATCGTCAAGCCGCCACGGCCCCCAATAAGGCCGCCTATCACAAACAGTAAGCCTGTTAAAATTCCCAGCAACAGTACAGTCTTGATGTAGTTTTCGATCATTTTCATTAAAGTGGGTGAAATGCGTTTAAAAATATTTGCTTTCGAAAAATAGCGCTTAAATGCGATCTAAATACTTCTTGACTTTCACGTTCGCAGTTATGGACTTGACGTACTTCATGATCGCATCCTGCTGCTTCTGTTGTATAACCAAACCCTTCAATTGATCCTTCACGTCGCTGTAGCTCAGTTTCTTTTCCCGCAGCTTGCCCTCAACCTTGATAAGGTGGTAACCGAACTGTGACTTGACTGGTTCAGAGATCGTCCCAGCAGGAAGGCTGAATGCGACGTTCTCAAACTCCGGCACTGTTGCGCCTCGCTGAATCGGCCCAAGGTTGCCTGCATTTAATTTCGCGCTCGGGTCAATCGATTTCTTTGACGCAATTTCATAGAAGTCAGCGCCGCCATCAATCCGCTCCTTGATATCGTTTGCCTCTTCTTCGCTCTTAACGAGGATATGAGATACATTGATGCTGGCAGGAATCGTGAAGTATGCTGTATTGTTAACATATGTTTTTCGAAGCTCATCTTCCGTCGGATCATCAACCTTGATCGTTTGGTTCAGCAGCTTGCTGATGACCAATTGTTCCCGAATCTTGCTCAGGAAGGTGTCATATGAAATGCTTGAGTTTGCAAGCAAAGCTGTAATGTTTCCATAGAGCGACTCAGTGAGCGCAATAACTCCTTTGACCTCATCATCAGTGACTGCAACATTCAGGCGTTTCGCTTCCAGGACGAGCGCCTTGTTGGAAATCAGCTGGTCAAGAATTTGCTCTTTTGGCACATCGGGATTGAACATGATCACGCGGCTATAGAGGGTTGCAAACTCATCCTTCGTAATTGACTCGCCATCGACAGTGGCAATAACATCTTTTGAAGGTTTAGTGACCACGAACACCAGTGCAATGAGAATGATCAAAACGCATAATGCAATGACAGAGGTCTTAATATGCTTTTTCATCATTTCCACTGCTAATAAATCACTTTAAAAAGTTTGTGGTGAATTTTCGTCCTAAATCAGTTATTCTTTTATAGCGCAACGTTATACATAAAGCGAATGAAAGTCCTTGTAGGATGTCCAACAGCAGAGCAATATGAGTATTGTATTGATGAATATCTGAAGAGAATCCGCGAATTTGTCCTTAAGAATTTTGATATGCTGCTCGTGGATAACTCAAAGGATGATCGCTACATGCAATCATTGCAGCAGCGCGGCGTGCAGGTAATAAAGGCAGAGCATATAAAAGATGTCCGCGAGCGCATAGTTGCAAGCAGAAACATCCTGCGCGAGCAGGTGCTCAGGAACGGTTACGACTATTTCCTCAGCCTGGAGCAAGACGTAATCCCGCCAAAAGATGTCATTCCAAGACTGCTGAGCCACAACAAGAAGATAGTGAGTGGCGTTTACTTTAAGCTTTATGACGTCTTAATTACAAACACAGGCAAAAGGGACGGCATTGTCCAAAAAAAAGGAAAGACTTTGATGCCCGTACTCTTTCGATTTGCGGATGAACCTGGAAAGATGCACATATGCACGTTGCATGAAGTATCTGGTGAGCGCTTGCTGAAAATTCGTGCCGCAGGCCTTGGCTGTATGCTCATTCATCGCAGCGTTCTTGAAAAGATCCATTTCCGAAAGGAGGAAGGTATTCAGGGTTACGATGACGTGGTATTTTGCGACGACGCATACAACAACGGCTTCGAAATCTACGCGGACACGAGCGTCAAGTGCAAGCATCTTATTCTAGGTAAGGGAAAAGTCGACACAGCACAATAACCTTTATAAGCCCTCATCGCCATTAACATCGAAAAAGAGGTACAATGCCCTACAATGTCTTGATTGGCAGGAGCGAAGCTGATCTTCAGAAGCTCGGCGAAGCAGGCACAATAAATATTGGCAAGCTCTTCGTCAAGATGGGCCAAGCAACCTCATTAAGCAACCACATTCTTCTCGATGTCGCAAAGACGCACGTCATGATAATCGCGGGCAAGCGTGGAAGCGGCAAAAGTTTTTCCGCGTCAGTTATTGGCGAAGAGGTTACCAAGCTGCCGGAAGAGGTTCGTTCTAATCTTTCTTTTCTCTACTTTGACACGATGGGCGTCTTCTGGACCATGAAGTATCCAAACACTCGGCAGGAAAACTTGTTGCGTGAATGGGGACTGGAACCCGAAGCAACGAAGATCAAGCTGTTTGTTCCCGCAGGGCTGTTCAATCAGTATGTCGAATTAGGCATGAACCCTGATGTTCCTTTTGCAATCAAGACGTCGGAAATAGCTGCAGAGGACTGGGCAAGCGTATTTGACGTCAAGCTAACAGACAACATAGGTGTCCTGATCGAGCGCGTCCTCAATCATCTTCGGGAAACGCTGCCTGAGTATGGCGTCAAGGACATTATTGAGGCAATCGAAGGTGATCCGCGAAGTACAAAAGAGACGAAAGACGCGGCAATCAATCGCTTCAGCGCTGCAGACACATGGGGCTTGTTCGACAAGCACGGAACGAAGATCAGCGATCTCGTTCAGCCAGGCACGATCAACGTTCTTGACACCAGCGCATACACAAACATCTCTGGCAATTGGAGCATCAAGAATCTTGTCATAGGCATAGTCTCCAGAAAGCTCCTTGACGAGCGCATCATTGCGCGAAAAGCAGAGGAGATCGAAGACATCAGTCGCGAAAAAAGTTATTTCTATGAGGAGAAGGTAAAAGAAAAACCTTTGGTGTGGATTGTCATCGATGAAGCTCACGAGTCAATTCCTAAGAACGTGAGGACGCCCGCAACAGAATCCTTGATTCGTCTGCTTCGTGAGGGCCGTCAGCCAGGCATATCGCTCATCCTCATCACGCAGCAGCCTGGTGAAATTCATCATGATGCATTGACGCAGAGCGACATTGTGATCGCGCACCGTTTGACTGCGCAGGTAGACATTGAAGCGCTCAACAGCATGATGCAGTCGTACCTCTATGAAAACATACAAACGTATCTGAACAGCCTGCCAAAGACTCCTGGCGCGTGTATAATCCTCGATGATAACTCAGAGCGAATATATCCCGTCATGATAAAACCGAAGAGAAGCTGGCACGGCGGAGAAGCGCCAAGTGCAGTCAACGAGAAAAAAAAGCTTGAGCTTACCATGGGGGCGGTATGATTATGGAAACTTTTTTGCAGGTGTTCCTCGCAATCTTTGTCGTGATGGATGCGATCGGGAACCTGCCGATCTTTCTCCACTTCATGAAGCGCTGCTCGAGCAAGGCTCGTATCAATTGCGCTCGTGAAACAGTCATCATCGCAGGCGCGGTCTTGTTCATCTTCCTCTTTTTCGGCATGGCAATCCTAAACTATTTCAATATTGACATTTACAGCTTTAAAATCGCGGGCGGCATAGTTCTTCTCATCCTAGGACTAAAATTTGTTCTTGGGCTGCGGCTGCTTGAGGAGCGGGCAAAAAGCTATCGGGCTGCTGTTGTCCCTCTAGCGACGCCCATTATCACGGGTCCTGGGGTAATAACGACGGTTATCTTGATGACAAATGAGTACGGCATGTTCGTGACCGCGGTTGCTTCGTTGCTCAACTTGCTTGTCACATACATCGTACTCAGGAATTCTCATCTTCTTTTCAAAGCGTTGGGCCGGCAAGGCTCTGATGTCGTTTCAAGAATAATGGGTCTCGTGCTCGCGGCAATCGCTGTGACATTCATCAAGCAGGGATGGCTAGGTTTGTAAGTCAAGGCAGATGCGATAAACGCGGGGAGAATATGCGCCGCATTTGACAAGGGTCACGCTCTCAAAATATTTTTTGTAATGCTCGACAATCGCTGGAAACTTTCGCTCTTCAGAAAAAAGGTACAGGTGGATGACGCCATGAGGCTGCAGTTTTTTTACTGCCATCTCAAGGTAAGTCGGAGAATCTTTTGGGAGTGGCATGACAATCCTGTCAAAGAGTCCCTTAACCTTCGGAAGAACCTCTTTCACATCGCCATCAATCAGCTGGACATTCGTCACCTTGTTGAGCTTTGCGTTCTCGACAGCATAGCGGTGCGCAACCTTGTTGAGCTCAACGCAGACAATCTCAGATGGTTTCGCGTGCTTCGCGATCACGCAAGGATACACCCCAACGCCTGAGAATAGCACAAGCACTCTTTCGCCGTCCTTCACAAGCTTCGCGATCCGCAGGCGCTCGCCGCTCAGTCGTGGCGAGAAGTAGCACTTTTCAACATTCACGCGAATGAGGCATCCGCTCTCCCTGTGCGTTGTTTCTTTTCGCGATTCTCCTGAAATGACTTTCAACCGAGGCGTCCGTAACTTGCCAGAAACAGGTTTGGTCTTCTTGAGGACAACTTTCACATTCTTGTGGAGGCTCATCAAGGTCCTTGCGATGAGCTTCTCTTTTCTTACCAGTTGTATGGGAAACTTGTTGAATATTGCAATGTCGCCGACGATGTCAAACGATGCCGGAATCTCGTAAATAAACTTCTTGTTGACTTTCCTTCGAAGTGATCCTCGTAACGTTTCTTTGAGAGATGTCATGCTAAAAAACAACCAAATAAACACCAGCAATCATTATAATGCTTGCGATGATCTTCTGCGGCAGCTTGTGCTCATGGAACAGCTCACCGCCGATCACCGTCGTCAGTAATGAGGAAATTGAAAGCAGCGGAATGACCAGCGCAGCATACTGGAGCGACATCGTTTCATAGTATAATAAGTTCGCGAACGTGTACGCCAGTGTTGCAATGAATATCATGCCACCAGACATGGAAAGGCCGTGCTTGACGCCAGTTAATCCCTTCCCGCGGTAAATCATGATTCCCGCCATGTTGACGAAGATAAAGAGCCGTGTGAAAAAATGCAGTGTGTACAGGTTCGTTGGCTGGACAGCGAGGCCAATGACGTTGGGATCGAGTATGATCTTGTCTAAAGTGACCGATAACGATGCAAAGAGCGACGACAACAGGACGAGCTTGATGTACCTATTCCGTAAATGCGCCAGCAGTGCCTTCAGCGTATTCAGCTTGACGCCAACTTCGAGAGTATAGGCGCCAGCAATAATAAGAAAAATGCCAAGGACATTATGCAGATTAAGCATTTCACTAAACAAGACAGTGCCAATAACAACGACAATCGCTGTTGTTAGATTACTCAGGGGCGCAACCTCAGAAACCTCGAGGTGTTTGTGTGCCGAGGTGAGTGTGATGAAAAACAGGAGCAGCATCCACGCGTCAGTGTACATCAACAAAAAGACAATGGGCTGCAGGTGCATATAAACTTTGGGATAAAGCGGCGCTGCAATAAGCGCAAGAAATGAAACGTAAATAAATATGTAGTCAAGGACGTGCTTGTGGTGGAGATTCCGCTTCAAAATGACGTAATAAAATGAAAACAATGTTGCTGAAAGCAAGCCATAGACATACCATTCCATGTTACATCCACTTTCCCAGCCCGGATTGCTCGTGGCTTTTTTTCGCTTGTAGCAGTCTGTTCAAGATATTGGTGACGCGATCTTCGGAGAAGTTGTGCTGCTCAACAAGAATTTCACGAATCGCGTCTGCATCAGGCTCATGCCACTGGAGAGTGTACTTCTTGGCAACATCCATCTGCTTGAAGAGATTCATGATTTCACGCCAGTCAAAATCTGCACCAAGCTCTTCGAAAAGTACGTCATAGTCTTTGCGTTCCTTGACGATCTTCAGCGCTTTCTTTGGCCCAATCCCTTTGATGCCGCCGGGATTGTAGTCAGTGCCGGACAAGATGGCAACGATGATCAACTGCTCCTGCGTGATTCCTAGGGCAGAAAGCACGCCTTCAAGCTCAATCAGGTCAGGCGATATTTTGATGACAGCTCCTGTCGACGTCCTGCGCCGCTGGGAAAGCGTCAGGTTTGTGATCATTCTGGGCGATCCATGCAGCAGTGAGTCATAATCTGAGCTTGCCGTCGCCCAAACGTCGCCCTTCTTGCAGAGCCATGACATCTGCGCGTCTGCTTCTGCCGGTGCTTGAATCATCGGTAAGCCCATCGCATGGATCAGCTTCTTGCTTTCGTCTACCATCTCTGGAGTTAAGTGCGAGAACTGTTTTGCATAGTGCGCCATTTCTTCAACGTCATCTTTCTCGCGCGCCTGTTCATAAAGGCTTTTCGCAGCCTCTTTGCGCTCGATCCTCAATGCATTCGTTCCATGCTTCAGCGCAGGCATCTTGCCGTCAAACACAACCACGAGCTTGATCTGCTGTTGGAGCAAGTTCGAGAATCTCGTCCAGGCGCCCATAAGGTGCGAGGTAATCTGTCCGCGAGAATCCATCAACGGCGTTCCATCCGGCTGCCGAATGCTGGAAAGGAATTGGTATGCGCAGTTCGAGAAGTCGACAGCAATTGCTTTTCCTGCTAAGTCTTCAAATAAAAGAGGCTTCCTGATGACAATATCGCCAAGCTTGACACCCATATCATGGAGGAAACAAAGCTTCTTTAAAAGGTTGCGGTGCCTTGATTATGCACAATGAACGTCCCACTGGTCGCCCTCAACAATAAAGTCATTAGGTCCAATACCCTGCCGAAGCTTCACCAAACCACTAAAAACACCATAGGAACACGTAATTCTTGTTCCTAGGTCTCCTTCAATAGTAATCCATCCGCGCATTGCTTGTTTGTTGGGTGGTTCCGAAGTCTGCGGTTGCCGCGGTGAAGTATACCGTCCAATAGGTGCTCGACGTATGTCGAGGACGATATTCCTCGGATCATCATGCATAATGATAAAGTAATTATTAGCATAATTTGCTCCTGCAAGCCTCGTTAATATTCGTTCCATGTCTGTGCGATATCTCGGATAGCTTGGCTGCGAATACGTAACGAGGTCGTTTCCTTTTATTAGGTTGGACACATGGGGCGGCTGTTCAAAGTTGTTAAATCCGTCCTTGCATCGGTCAGGTCCTGCTCGGCCATTATTGTCGTATGCGCATCGCCCGTTCGGCGTGTATGCTCGGGCATTGAATGAGTCTAACCACGCAGTCCACCCTTCTGGTGGCGTAGTTTGAGGAAACACAAGATCTTCGTTGCGATGCCACCAGGTGCTGTCTAAATTTGGATTGGAGCAACCAGATGTTCCCGGAACGCAGGGGTATCTGCTCACGTGACCTGTTTGCTGAATCTCACCATAAATTCTGCACTTCCGTAAGTCAACATCATCTCCTTCACGCATTAAAAAGTAAACTTCAAAACCCCAGTCAGCTTTAACCTCAATCGTTGGTCCGTCATCCCCGTGGGGAGGGGCGTTCTCATAATAGGGGCTAATGTGACTATGTATCCCAAGAGGGCTGCTGTCGAGAGGCGAGTTCTCAAGATAGCCTATTGCAGGATCGCGCTTTGCAGTAACAACAAGAGCAGCTTGTGGGTTGCAATGCATCTCTATGGGATCATATGATCCATGTGCTTCTGAGTCTGATTCAACAGGGCCGCCGCGTGGCGGTGGTGGAAGCACATCAACGCATTGACAACCAACGCAGGCCTGACCTCGAAAGCAGTAACCAACGCAGTTATTTTGCCTACATGGCGCAAATGGTTTGTTAATACAAACACAACCATTACAAACCTGATTAGGATCATCACAGGTGCCAGTGCAGGCTGGTGCGCTGTTTTCGCATAAACTCGGATCTGGTGGCGGTGGTGGAGGTGATGTTGGAAGGCAAGAACAACCCGAAGGCTCTAGTTGATCGACAGGTGTATAAACTCCAGGATCTCCCGCACTTGCACATCTTGTCCCAGGAGGGCAATCGCTTGCTTCCCCACACCCCGGCGCAGCGAGACTTGTGCAAGAAATGGATTCATCGCTACCATCGAAAGCCTGTGCACCAGTAATTCTTTGTGGTGCATGAAATGGTGACGATCTTGCAGCGCGATAAGCTATCTGCTCTTGGCTCAAATCATTTTCCGTACGAAATGTTGAAGAGAAATGACCTGGCGTCTGAAAGTAAGAAAATACAACTGCTGAAATTATAAAAAGAATTATCACTACCTCTTTCGTTTGCATCGTTCAAACAAAGAAATAAGATATATAAACTTTTCTGCAACACCAGTATCTCCGAAAGTACGGCGGCAATGCGTGCAGTCTCTGGTTGAGGACTG
>CAYJXL010000044.1:0-10165 GCA_964374125.1 Candidatus Woesearchaeota archaeon
CTCAGCAAAATCCAAAGGAACCGGCGACAGAAAGAAACAGCGCAAATTCGTCCGCAAATAAAGAAAAAAGGTTTATAAAGTTGAGAATCAAATTTTTAGTGCCATGGAAGACCATCTCGACGTCAAAAAGCACTCAAAGTACTTCTTCACGTTTAGCTTCATCGCTATAGTCATACTGTCAATTTTCCTCATCAGGTCATACATCATTACGCTGATATACAGCTTCATCCTCGCATATATCTTCTATCCAGTCTACAAGAACATCGCTCGTGCCTTGAGAAGCAAAAATCTTGCCGCGTTCCTCACAACGTGCATCATCGTCCTTCTCATCATTATCCCCCTCATCTTCACCGCAAACACGCTCATTAACGAGTCGCTCCAGTTCTTCCAGCACGTCAAGGACATTGATCTCGCGCAGTTCAACCAGAAGATCAAAACATACTTCGACATCAACATCGATATTGACGAGTATATCAAGGACACGCTAAACAAGTTCGCGCTCTCCATTGCAAAATCAACCTCTGATTTTATTGTCAGCCTCCCGAAAAGAATTTTGCATTTTTTTGTCATGTTGTTCACTATTTTTTACCTTCTAAAGGAAGGCAACTCGCTCGTGGAAAGTTTCAACAAGCACATTCCATTGAAAGAAAAGCACCGCCGCGACATCACCGCAAAGTTCGGCAACATGGTCTACGCAAGCTTGTATGGCGTCGTCGTCACTGCATTCATTCAAGGAATCCTCGGCGCTCTTGGATTCTGGATATTTGATGTCTCCTCTCCGATCTTATGGGGCCTCGTCACCGTCATCTTGGCAATGATTCCATTTGTCGGCGCGTGGGTCGTTTGGTTCCCAGCTTCGTTATACAAGATATTCTCCGGTGATCTCTTCAATGGCATCGGTCTCCTGGTCTACGGCATGCTCGTCGTAAGCACCATCGATAATATCATTCGTCCAAAGATCATCGGAAGCAAAGCGAAGATACACCCCGCCGTCGTTTTGCTTGGCGTCCTTGGCGGAATTGAAGTCTTTGGTCTCCTCGGCATCATCATCGGCCCGCTCATCCTGTCGATTTTAGAAGTATTTCTCGATCTCTACCTTCTGGAAAAGAAAGACAGCGTAAAGATTTAAAAACAAGTCAATCTGCTCCTATTTGCTGCGGGGGTGCCGGAGCGGTCAAACGGGATAGCCTCAAGAGCTATTGGCCTAGCGCCTACCTAGGTTCAAATCCTAGCCCCCGCATACTGACAATGAACAAAAAAATCCTCGTGGGATGCCCGACATCAGATCACAAGGCATACTGCATTGAGCCATACATTAAGGCAGTCACCTCTCTATCTTATCCTGAATACGACATCATGATCGTTGATAATTCAAAAGACGACGCCTATCACAAAAGAATAACTGAACTATTAAAGAAATTCGCAAAGAACAAAAAATTCAAGGTCGTCAAGGACGAATACGTTGAAAACTTCAAGGACCGCATCGTTCACAGCCGCAATCTAATCCGAGATGAGCTAATCAACAATAAATACGACTACCTCCTAAGCCTGGAACAGGACGTAATTCCGCCGAAGGATGTTATTGAACGTTTCTTAAGTCACAACAGAGATGTTGTCACAGGAGTTTATTTCAAAGAATATTTCGCCCAAAACAAGTACACCGGCAAGGTTGAGAAGCTGATCCTGCCGTTGATCTACAAGACATTGGATGAAGAAAACCTTAAAGAAGTCGAATATCATGAGCTTGAAGGTTCTTCGTTCATGAAGGTAACTGCCTGCGGTCTTGGATGCATATTAATAAGCGCTGAAGTTCTAAAAGACATCAAGTTCCGCCACAATGAAAAGTATCCGGCCTTCGATGACATGTACTTTTGCAGGGATGCAGAACAACTAAAGATTCTAATATTCGCAGACACAACAGTAAAATGCAGGCATCTACATAGGGCGACAGACTGGCGCAAGATCAAAAATGATACAAAAGATTTTAATTGACCATGAAGGAACCAGGCATTATTGGAGTACAGGCGATTTGCATACTTCTTTTGGTGTTGTCAAAGAGAATGACGTGAAAGACGGAGTAGTAATCTCGCATCTAGGCAAGAAGTTCTTTTGTTTTGAAGCTGGTATGATCGACAGGTTAGCCAAGATAAAAAGAGGGCCTGCAACGTTTACACTCAAGGACGTGGGAGAAATTATTGCGCATTGCGGCGTTGGAAGAGAAACGAAGATTGTTGATTCTGGTACCGGGACTGGAACGCTGGCTTTGATGCTGGCAAACATCAGCAAGAACGTAACGAGCTACGAAAGGAATAAGGAAACTTTTGAGGTTGCTAAAAAGAATGCTCAGATGCTTGACGTTGCAATAGAAATCAAAAACAGGGATGTAACTGAAGGCATAGACGAGAAGAACGTTGACGTGATTACTCTAGACTTGTTGAATCCTGAAAACGTGCTTGAACATGCGAAAAAGAGTTTAAAGTCTGGCGGCTTCTTAGTCGCGTACTTGCCGAACATTAATCAAGTGCAGCATTTTGTTCTTGAGGCTCAGAAGATAAGTTTTATTCAAGAGAGGATTGTTGAGTGCATCGAACGGGAATGGATCGTTGAAGAAAAACGTCTTAGGCCTAAAAACCAGATGCTGGGGCATACCGGCTTCCTCGTATTTCTCCGGCGGATTTAAGGAAGTATAACTGCCTCGCGATATTCCCTCGTTGAGATCAAAGTTGAAATGAGGCTCCTAATCGTTGTAAGCAGGTGTATCGGGATAAACAAAAAAGAAAAAAAGAAGCCCTACTTCTTGTAGAGCTCTGCTAAAGACTTTCCGTCAATGCTGATATATGCTCTCTTGCCGTCAATCTCGTAGAACTCTTCGGGCGCGGTGCCGCCAAGGACATTCTCCCGTTCAACCTTGAGCTCATATCGCTGTTGGTTCTTACGTATATCATCTAGCTTAGCATCCATATTGATTATACGAATGCCGAATGCGAAAAGCGGTATCATCATAGGGGGCATGATACCGAGAGCGACACGAAAGTTAATAGAGTCCACACTACGCTTAATGCCGTCGAGCGTGTCCCTGAGCCCTTTCTTTTTTTGGGCATCCTGCACTTTTGCTTCGATGTTTGTCATGTTATTACCTCCATATTTTTTGTTACTATGTAGTAGATATACTATATGTTATATAAGTAGTTTCTTATGAAAAATTCAGCTAAAACACAATATTTATATATAAATTATGTTGTATAAATGAATATGCCTTCTAACCGCATCGTAAAGCTCGACGTCAGGGACAAAAAGATCCTTCAGGAGCTAGAGAGAAACGCCCGCCAATCCAATAGGCAGATAGCAAAGAAAGTCAGCGTTAACCCGGACCTAGTCCGTTACCGTATCAACAACCTTCAAAAAGAAGGCGTTATTAGTCATTTTCTTGCCTATGTCAATTTCGCCAAGCTCGGACTTACTGATTACGGCATCTTCCTGAGCACGCAGAAACTGGCAAAAGAAAAAGAAACAGAATTCGTTGCATTCTTTGAGCGTCATCCACAAGTATCCTACTTCGCAAAGACTGGAGGCAGATATGACTTTATTGTCGGCGTGCTCGCAAGAGATATTCTTCATTTCCACGAAACATTGTCTGGCATGCTCGATTCACTCGGCGAGTACATCGCAAACAAAGACATCGCAATCAGAGTCATGCTCCAGCACTTCCCGAGAAAATACATGGCTGAAGGAACGCCGTCAGAATCGGCGTCGCATTTCGGCGGCCCGACAGAAATATGCGATCTTGACGGTGTAGACAAGCATATCCTAAAGAAGATTGCGACGAACGCAAGAATAGAGAACACTGTGATTGCACGAGAACTCAGCGTGCCATTATCGACCGTTGCGCTGCGCATCAAGAAGCTGCAAGAGCGTGGCATAATAAATGGGTTCTTCGTTGTTATTTGCCCGCAGTCTTACGGGTTCCAGGAATACGACCTTATGCTCTCGTGCAAAAACATGGCAAAAGAAGACGAAAATAAGTTCTGTAGTTTCTGCAAGCGGCATCCAAACATGACCTATCTCATTAAGACTGTCGGAAGATGGAACTACGAGATTGGCATCGAGGTGCCTGACCAGCAAAGCTATCAAGAAGTGTTATCTGAACTGCGAAACCGTTTCTCCGAGTTCATTACAGCGACTGACTTTGTGATAATCTTTAAGACCATCAAGTATACACTTTATCCTCTGTAACATAAGAGTGCATAATAATAGAATAAATAGTTATCAAAAAAGATAACTTTATATACTATAAATATGAAAAATAAGGCATGAAAACTATAGAGTTGATTGATAAGCTAAGGGCCAAGCCAGTCTTCAAAGTCCAGGATGTTGAAAGGCTCGCATATTGCAGCAGAGAGTACGCGAAGCTGATTGTAAACAGGCTTAAGAAAAAAAGCTACGTAAAACGGGTTATGAGAAACGTCTACACGACAAAGAGTGACGTCTTTGTGGTCGCAAGCAATATAGTCCATCCCTCGTATATCTCGTTCTGGTCTGCCGCTTACTTCCTTGGATACACAGAACAGATAGTGAACACAATTTCTGTCGCTACAACAAGAAGGATTAAATCATTGAAGTTTGAAGGCTATACAATAAGATTTGTTCCGTTAAAACATTTTTTTGGCTATCGGAAGATGGCCACGAGCGAAGGTGACATCTTTGTTGCAGAGGATGAAAAATTACTTATAGACTCATTATTAAGACCCAAAGAATGCGGAAATTTCGATGAAATACAGAAGATATTCAAGAATGCAAAAGTGTCAAGGATTAAACTTGTTGAGTATCTCAAGAGAATAAACAATAGGTCTATCACAAAAAAAGTCGGGTTCCTGCTTGAAAGAATAAATAATATCGACATATCGCGTTCATTCAAGCTGGACAACAACTACCCATTCTTGGACCCATTCGCGAAGTGTGGAAAAAATAAAGTCGGCAAATGGAGGCTGAGAACATGATAACAAAAGATGAGCTCAAGGAGTACGCGAAGATAAGGAACCTGAATCTTGGGCAGGCAGAGAAAGACTACTTTCAGACGATTGTCTTGTTTATCCTCTACCAAGACTATGGAAAAGAGCTTGTCTTCAAGGGCGGCACGGCATTAAATAAATGTTTCGGGCTTGACAGGTTCTCGGAAGACCTAGACTTCACATGCTTGAAAGAAATCAATACTAAGATGATTGAAGATGGCCTCAAGAGGTTTAAAATTGAATATGAATCTGGCTCGCGAAGATACAAAGACTGGCTGAAGGTTGTTCTGCAGATAAAAGGCCCGCTCTTTATTGGAATACGGAACAGCCTATGCAGACTTATCATAGACGTGAGCTCGAGAGAGACTGTCTTATTGAAGCCCGAGATCAAGACAATAGGCCGCTTTTTGGAGGAGATTCCTGTCTTCGACATCGAGGTGATGCAGGAAAAAGAGATGCTTGCTGAGAAGATAAGGGCTATAGTAACAAGAAACAAGGCAAGAGACGTCTATGACGCTCACTTCCTTCTCAAAAAGGGGACTGAATTCGATGCGAGCCTCGCAAACGATAAATTAAAGTATTACAACAAGAAGTGGAATGCCGAAGAGTTTGAAATAAAAGTGCATGCCAAAAAAAGCATATGGGAATCCGAGTTGAGGCCTCTAATCGGGAATATTCCAAGATTTAATGAAGTCAGTGAGTATGTCATAAAAAATATCTGCAAGAATGGTTGAAAAGAGTCGTTTTCAAGAGTGTTTTATTTTTGAGTGCTTGCTGCTGAAGAAAAACGCCTGAGGCCGAAGAATCAAATGTTAGGGCACACAGGATTCTTGGTGTTCTTGCGAAAGTACTAGGGCAGAATTGTCACGCTCTTCTGGCAAGAAATTCCCTTGATGTATCTTGGCGTTCCAGCTTGTGACGGATCAAGCGTTATCGCCACGGCATGCACCGTGACGCCGGCAAGTGAAGGTTGATTTGGAACAGGAACAGGAACAATAATCTCGCCGTTCTGATTGTACACGCCGGTAAGGAGAACATAAGGCTGCGCAATGTCAACAGGAACAACACGACCATCAACCAAGGGAATTGCCCCTTGTCGCGCATAGATGACAAGGTAAAACGGCAGCCCGGGAGACAACGCATCCCTCAAGCCAATCTTGAACTCCTGATTGCCCACTTTCGCCGGACCTCCGGATGTGTAGACAACAGGAAGTGAAGCTAGGAGTGAGTCCAAGCTCACGACAAGTGAGTACGACTGTGGCCCTTGTGGAATCGCGGTTGGCAAAACACGCACTGTCCACGCGCCAAAGGCAGTCGTGGCAACCTTCACTTGTTCAACATTGTCCCGATTATTGTTTCCAGCAGCCGCAACATTTCCAGGCTGCGCGGGATCAAGGGTATAAGGAAGATGCTCACGGCCACTGGGGTCAATGATGCGCAAGTCAAGATCGTTCACAAGTGTTCGGGACGCGAGTGGCGATGCGGGGGGGTCATTCCAAACAAGCGTCGCCTTAAGTGTTCCTTGTGCTAACTCAAGGGGCGTATTAACAGCCGTCTCGTAAGGCGCTGAGCCAGCATCAAGTTGCTGCTCGACAAAGCAACCTTTTGGCTCACGAATGAGATCAACAGCCGCCTTGGCATCAACGAGTCCATAACCATAGGAGTAGTCAGGCCCGAGATTACTCAAATCCTGCGCGGTGTGTATAAGAATATTCTTGATCGTTGCCCCGCTGATCGAACTTGTAGTAAATGGGTATGCTGCTGACCATGACTTGTCGCGATACGCCTGCAAAAGAAGCGCGGCAGTCCCTGCAACTGCGGGAGCAGCCATAGACGTTCCACAAAGAGCAACATAGCTTGTGCCAGCGTCCGCGGAAGTAACGCCATTGTCTCCCCCGCGCTGGCATCCTGCTGCTACAACATCGGGCTTCACTCGCCCATCATCAGTCGGCCCCCAAGAACTGAAAAGAGTAACGACTCTGTCATCGGAATATACTGCGCCAATGGAGAGTAAGTTCTTCGCGGTGCTCCCTGGAACGCCCGCCGTGCCATACGCAGTCCCGCATCGTACCGGTCCGCGTTCATTTCCAGCAGAAAAGATCACAAGAAAGTTTTTCACAGCAGCAATAATGTTGCCAAAAGCTATGCCATCAAGCAAGCGTGACGAGATTTCATAGTCACCTAGCCACGAGCAAGGATATCCGTTCTGCGCAATATTCGCGCCCAGAGAATTTGTCGCGAGGTGAACATTGTGAGCAGCAACCGCATTCTCATAATTTAGCTGAAGATCATAGGGATTGTTGTAGAAGCATCGTGATGTTTGCGGATCAATCCGGCACGTCTCATACGCATACGAAACAATATGGGCGTTTGTCGCCATGCCCCTGTAGATTCGTCCGCCACTCTGAACTCCAGTTCCTGCCGCGGTCGCTGCAACGTGTGTTGGGTGAAGACGATTAGCATTCGATACAGATGCCTCACCCTCAGTAACACGTCCTGCAAGATCAGGATGCGTTGGAACAACAATGCCGCCATCATATACTAAAAGCTTGATGCCAGTGCCGTCCAAGTTGTACGGCTGCGCTTGGAGTGGATCAACATTGATCGCCGCGCGCGAGCCATCATTCGTCGTTGTCCATGGTGGATACGCATGCTCAACAAAGATCACATCAGGGTCAGAAACCAATGCAAAGAGCGTTTCGGCAAAAGACTTGCCGGAAGCAAGAACAAGAGCTGCTGAAAAAGAAGAAAAGAAACTCACGAGTTTAAGGTGATAGCGCGAAAAAAGTTCTTGAGTTTGTTCAAGAGACAGTAGAGAATTGTAGTATATGGTCAAGGGATAATTGCCATCAGCATCTTGGATGAGATCATTGAAACTGTGTTTTTGGGTAGCCTCAAAGAGTGCTGCTGAATATTTCGCATGGGGCGGAAGGGCAGATATTGACCGGATCAGTGGGTCTTTGACCAATTGGCGCATCTCGGCTTTCGCCAGCACTGCAAGGTACGCATTCAATGGAAGATAGTAATCCCAAAGGACTCCCTGAAACGCATTTCGTTGAGGCGTCGAGGGTAGAAAATAAAACTGAACGACGACAGGAACCGCTCTGTCTTCAGGAAGTGCTTCAATCGTCGAGCTCAGTCCTACCGGTAAGAGGGCAGGTTCATTGTTCAGGAAAAGAGTATAATCTCCCGATAACTTGGGAATATGCTCTTCCCACGCCATAGGAACATTAAGAAAAGAGTCAAACACGTGCTCAGTACCAACCGGCGTGGTCGCCAAAAGTGTATCGAGCACGGACGCATCTATCTGGGAAGACTCCGCAACATCAGCAGATTCAAGGCTATCAAGATTATCAACAGCGCGGCCGGTGGAATGCTGACGCAAGGATGCAGTTACGAAGATAAAGAGCAGAGTAATGATGATCGCGTGAAGTATAAATGTCTTGGCCATGATACAACAGGACAATTTCGTCTATTTATATAAAGGTTACCATCGCGTTGGGTTTCATCCACAATTGAAAAAGATTTATCCGAGCATATCTCTTGTTGCACAATCACCAGAGGAAAACCCATAACAGATGTCCAACAGGGTCAACCGCTTAGAATTTATCTAATGCATATTGATGCAGAGTAAGGGAACGATGTAGCCCATATCAAAAGCAGGTGCCAAGAGAACAGATAGCTCCACGATTATTCGTAACAATTCTGCAGTCGTGAACAACAAGGAAGACAAAATTTTCAAGCCCAGGCATTCCTAGATTCCTTCCGCATACTGTGTCGCTGACTTTGCTTGGAGGAATGCACGTATCCGGAACCTCGAATGTCAACGGCAACCCGGGAAGTGGTGGATTCGGAGTAATGGTGGCGCCAGTATTCGGAAACTGGGAAACAAAGTTCGCCCCCAAGTTTTCCCACGTGAAAGGCACAGGATCTCGATCCAAACATTGGCTGACACCAAGAGGTCCATATATTTGTTCAGCGCGCATAAGGTTGAACGTTCCGCTCGCAGAGAAATAATGCAACGGATTCGAAACCTTGCTCACCGTTACAACAAACGGATAGATGCCGACAAGTCCCCGCAAAGCTTGGGGGATGGGAAGAGAATGCCAACCAACAGCTGTGCTAAGAATAGCAGTCGTCAGAGTGGAATAACGTGCACCAAGTGATGGCACAAAGACGTCAACGAGGAATACCTCAGATCCTGTATTACAAAGGTTATTGTTCTCAATTCGTACCACAGGATTAGAGTCAACTGGCCACAGATTATTGCTCCAAAGTCTCACTTCGCTACCCGTCCAAATTCTGCCAGTTGGTGGATTATCGTAGCATCGTGCAGGCACAACATTGATAGTGACCGTGGCCTGCTTTCCCCCGCTGGGAAGAGTCGTGATCGATTGCACCGCAATGTCCCCGAGTTGGCTACGCATAACCTGTCCCTGTCGAACAGGATAATCTGGCAATATGAAATTAGTGCAGGCAACCGGTGAAGGATTCTGCTCTAGGATGATGTCGCCTTCGAAAGAATAAAAACGGAACAATACCGTATTGAAAGCGCCCCCCTCTTCAGAGTCTACAACTCTCGCAATCAGGCCATCAAAATAACCAGGCGGGCAACCGAAGTAGGTCTCAGGCCCGCTATCAGTGCGTAATTCCAAAGCAAGATTGTTTCCCACAGGATTCTGGATCAACAGTTCCTGTGGACATCCAGCAGGAGGCACATGGTTGATGTCACAGAGAATATATTGTCCAGAACTGGTAACCGACCGCACCCGCGAAACAGGGCTTAACCCCATGAAAAATGCCCTCTCGTGATAATGGTAAGAACCTACTCCAGAACCCATCGTCGTAAGCTGATCTCCATATTCAATAAGTTGCGGGCAAACAGTGTACGATCCCCTATTTTCACAAGCGCCTATGGAAGATGCATGCGGAGCCTGTCCAAACCAAATATTGACATTGAACTGGGGATGCCAAAACGTGAAACCATGGCCGATCTCCATCTCCATCGTGGCTTCAGCCAGCCATCGAGGATTTGGCCCCAAGGAACTGGTATAAAGGTAAGGAACTGCAGAAGCAAGTGGTCCCTCAGCTGTCGAATAATAATAAGGAACATTGCCCTGGCGAACCATTGTTGCATAACCATAACAGCAATAAGA
>CAYJXL010000045.1:0-10122 GCA_964374125.1 Candidatus Woesearchaeota archaeon
CCCAAAAGATCATGTCTGGACAAAA
This sequence comes from Candidatus Woesearchaeota archaeon, assembly GCA_964374125.1. Classification (GTDB taxonomy): domain Archaea; phylum Nanobdellota; class Nanobdellia; order SCGC-AAA011-G17; family UBA489; genus CAYJXL01. The sequence goes on from CAYJXL010000045.1 coordinate 26, forward strand.
GAAGATTGAATCGAGATGGTACAATGCAAAATATTCTCCCTGGGATAAGATTAAAGCCGGAGATCATGTGTACTTCAAGGACTCAGGAGAGCCAATTACAATCGAAGCTGAAGTTGAAAGGGTGGTTCAGTTTGCTGATCTAACGCCTAAAAAAGTTAAAGAAATCCTATATGAATACGGCCAAGATGACGGATTAGGCATGGATAAGATTCCAGAATATCTTGACCTATTCAAAAATAAAAAGTATTGCATACTCATCTTTCTAATGAACCCGCAAAAAATTGAACCTTTTAACATTGATAAGTCTGGCTTTGGCGCGATGTGTGCATGGATCTCTATAGATAACATTGATAGGATCAAAAAGGCGGATGCCACAGGTTGATGCCGTTTATTTTTAAAAAGATTTGCGCTCAGAACTGAATCGCGTAGGCGCTCGTCGTCAAGCCAGCGCCCACTGCAGTAATGATAACACGGCTGCCATCCTTGATGCGGCCTTGTTGCATGCATTCAGCGAGACCTATCGCGCAGGTAACAGAAGACACATTACCATACTTTGAGATACCTTCCATATAGACACGCTCACGATCGAACCCAAGCCGTTCCTGGATCTCTACAATAATTCTCTTGTTTGCTTGATGAGGTACGACAAGTGATACTGTTTCATCAGCCCAACCAAGATCGTGCTTAAGCTGCCGCACCGATTCAACCATACCCCGTACAGCCAGCTTTAGAACTCTTCCACCTTCAGGCATACGCAAATAGCCTTTTGGATCCCGAATGATATATTTCCATTTCCCATCAAACGGGTCGCTTTTCGGGTAAAATCCAACTAAACCTTTCGTTGAAGGTTCAAGCAAAACAGCGCCCGCGCCATCCCCAAACAGCGGGCTATTGGCATCTCTCAAATCAAGAGCTCTTGACAAAATCTCTGCTGCAACAACCAAGTAGAAGCCAGGTTTCTCCGCCATCTGCTGCTTAGCCATATGGAGTGCGTGAGGAAATCCAGCGCATGCATCTGCAACATCAGCGCAATAGTTTGCATTTCGTGCACCAAGACGCAACTGGATAAGCTGCGCTGTGTTTGGAAAACCATAATGCGGTGTCACCGTCGCTACAATGATTCCTTCAAGGTCTTTTGGATCAACACCTGTTCTCTCAAGCAATCTCCTAGACGCTCGCTCTCCAAGATCCTCCACGAACTGGTTATCCTCAGCCCAGCGTCGCTCGCGAATTCCCATAAGCTTCTGGATATCCTCATCCGACGTGTAAACTTCCTTTGGCTTGCCGTTTTCAAGGATCTCGTTGCCATCTGCATCAAATTTAAAAAAGGGATTCCGCTGCTCGAAGAAGTCATTCGTAACAACTCTCTCAGGTACATAAAAGTCTGCGCCACAAATCGAAGCGCCGCTCATCGCACAACGTGAGTCATGCGCCGCTTGATCTCCTCAAGGTCTCGCTCAAGTTTCTCGCGCTCATTTAAATAAGCATCCCGCTGCACGTTCTTCACCGAAGGCGATTGAACGCCCTGCTTCTTCTGGTTCTTAAAAAGATCCTCAGGCACTGGAGGTAATGCGCCATGAAGTCTGTCAGCCTCTTGCGCTAGCTGCTTCAGCAATTCTTTGATTTGGTTTGTAAACAAGTCCTTGTCGCTGACAAGTTGCTTCATCCGGTCGCAGCTTTTGAGCATGTCGCTCGCGTCAATGGCAGACTCAAGAAGGTGTTTTCGCAGCTCCAGGGGACGATCAACACGAGTGTGGATATGGTCCATCTCACACCTCAAAGAGTTTCTTGTCAATCCCGATGAGCTTCTCTTTGATCTTGTTCAGGTTGTTCTGGCAGTTGTTCAGCTCAACCTGCTCCTGCGCTCGCAGTTCCTCAATCTTTCCAAGAACAAATTCAACATCCTGTATCTTCTGTTTCAAAAGCTCAATGCTTGCCATAACCTCGCGGTATTCTTGCAGCTTCACAAAAACTGGCTTGTCTTCAATACGGGCTACTTCTGGTCTTGGCAATCGACCTTCGACAACTGGTTGCGCTGATGGTCGCATGACAGGCTGTTCCGAAGGCTCTTCGACTGGCAGTTGCACTGGCGGTTTCCAGATCGTTTCCTGCGTGCGCTCAACAGGCCGAAAGAAGCCTGCTCCGCCCCGCTCAGGAACGCTCTCTTTCTCTCGCGCCAATGGATCTTGCCGCAAGAATGCTGGCTGGCGCTGCGGTATCTCAAGTGGTGAAGGAGTGCGAGACTGCTGCAGTGGAACAGGCGCAGAAGGTCGAAATGAAGGTTCATACCTCGGTAATCCAGTATCCTGCCTCGGCACCTCTTGCTTTGCCAGAGCATCAGGAAATTTCGGAAATTCCGGCAAGCTCCGCTGTGGTTGTTCCGTTTTTTTTCTGCTAAAGAGCCCCATGTTTCCCCTTCATTCCAATGAATATAAACCTTATAAATCTTTGCCTTGTGAAGCTAGTCAGTTACCTTCCCACCAAGGATTAAGCAAACGTAGTGTATCTTTTATGTTTGACATAAGTATCCTAAATAGAACTAATATTCAAATCTTTGGTTCTCTTAATAGAACTAATATTTATAGCTTTTGTTGTTTGGATCGTCCCTTCGTCCGGGAGCGGAGATACTTGCCAATGAAGACCACCGCAACAGCAACACCCATAAGGATGAGCAAATAAAGTGCATTGCGCCCCTCGCGTTCTGGTTGAAAGAACTTTTGGACTGGTGATTGCTCAAGAAGCGCTGGCTGTTCCTCAGCAGCGCGTTCCCCTTGCTCTGTTGTTGGTAACCGCAGTTGTGGTTCTTCCGCGCTCAAGCCTAAGCGAAGTCGCACAAGGTTGCCTTCAACTTGTACAAAGTGCAGAAATATATCTGCTTTCCTGTCTTGATCAAGATCAAACGACTGCTTCTCTCCAGCATGGAGTGTCCCTTCGATGTTCCCCGCAGAGTCAGTGCGGAAGCCCACGAAACCCGTTCGCAGAGTAATGCTCATGATGGTAATCGATTGATCAACAAGGCCGCCAGCTAATGCAACAGTAAAAATAATTCTTCCACGAATGCCAACAACCGCGTCAGTCGGTTTGTTAAGCAGGCCGATAAGCACGCGTTCGCCAATTCCTAAGCCCCCGCTTCCCCCGCTGGAAGTTCCGCCGCCAGCGCTGTCCCCGCCCCATAAAAATATCTAACAGACATCGTAGCGCAAGAAGCAACGAAACAAGCACCATCTTTTTCCGATCTCATCATCTGTCGAAGCAAATACATCTTATAAAATTAACCCTTGCTCTCCACCAGCTTTTTTAGTGCTCGTAATTCTTTTTTCACTCTGGAAACGCGGCTGAGATCAGCGCGCCCAGCAATAGTTTTATCAATCTCATGAATGCCGTGCAAAATGTTTGATGGGGTGCCTTCCCGATACGTGCCACCAAAGACCTTTTTCGCTTCTTCATGTCTGTTTTTCTCAAGCAGATCGCGCAGAGCATCGAATCGTTGCCGCAATGAATCATCGCGCGAACGTTCTGCTGCTTGAGGCGCGCCTTTGTCAACGCGATGATCTTCAGTCTCCTTGTACGCCTCTTCAATCAACTCGCGGATCCTCAGACCCTTGAAGGCAATATGAACTTGGTCGTGCAAGTACTTGGCAACAACCTGCAGTTCAGCCTTGCTGGTTTCATCAACCGAATTGTAAAGCCGGGTATATATCGGAAACAACGCCAGGTACAAGCGCTTCGCTTCCCCAACATTATTCGACTGCAGCTGTTCATTCGCCTCTTTCGCCAGGGCATTAAATTCTTTGATATACTTGTCAACCTCTTCCGCCTTAAGCCGGAGCTTCTCAAGGATCTTCGCTTCGCGTTCCGATCGTTCTGCAAGTAATTTCTTATGTGTTCTCTCAATCTCCGCCAGCGATGGTTGTTGCTGCGGCTCGCCATAGTATGGCGCAGGACGAATGTATCTGACTTCAACAACGTCTCCTTCTCCAAAATGAGATCCCTTGTGCAGCCGCTCGCGAAACGAGCTAATCTCAATCCGGCCCCACAAGAGGATCGCGCTCAATAAAAAGATGAGGAAGAGGATCGCGCTATTGTAGTTCTTCGCCACGACCAGCGCAGGAGCGACGCCGAAGCCCGTGGGAATGTCAATGGCAAACTCAGGCTGCTGCTGGTCAACGCAAAGCAAGGCAAAAAGCTCCCGCTCAATCGCAATATTAAGGCAGTTGTTGGCAACCTTCGCCTCGATCCTCTTTTTCCCGGCATCGCCGCGTCCGCATCGTGTCTTCTCCAGCAAGTCGCCCATGACAATCGCGTCATCAACCCCAAGGCCATGGTGCTTCCAGCACCGCATATTCTCAGTCAAAAAGAAATCCTCTTCGCGTTTGCCGTCAGCGCCAACAGTTCCCTGGCCGCTAGGTGGTGGTTGAATGACAATGGAAGAACCCGGCGTCGCTTCAGGAGAGCGTGGAACATCCGCACCAGGATTTTGGATCATGACAACATTTCCAGTGATGGTTTCAGGAGCCCCTCGCAACGTCGTGAGGGCCGCATGCAAAAGAAAGAAAGTAAATAGAATAACAATAAGTAACACAACCAGCGCGCTCCCGCGAAGCACATCACCGAGTCTCATGAAGTTTCACCCTTGCCCGATGATGTGTTGTCCATATTGTCCGCTCATCGCGTCCGAGAAGTTTGCCAATCGCGCGAAATCGATAGTGTAGCTCATCCTTCAGGTAACAGACAACAGCTTCCAGCATCCCAAGTCTCCGGTCATCGAGGATAGATAAAGGTATCGAGAATTCCCGCCGGCCGACAAGACGTCGCGGATACTTCCGTGAAGCGTTGCTGTACGTTGTCCAGATTGTCCGGTCATCCCTGTTGAGCAGCACTGCAATCTTGTGATACGAATAGCCCATCTCTTCGCGAAGGTATTTGACCACGCTTTCCAGCGCTCCAAGCTCAGGGACAAAAATAAAGCTCGGTAAACGCACGAGAGTCTTTCGTCTTCCCAGCATGCGTTGGAGGTCATCGATCGTGGCATGAGAATAGTCCACAAGTCGCAAAAACAAGCGCTGGAGATCTTCCTGCTGCAATTCAGCAAGAAATTGGAGGAGGCTTTCCCGGGTGCTCATTTTACTTATTAATTAAGTGTAACTGTATTTAAATGTTTCCAAACATCGTAAAGAACCTTATTAGATAAGTAATAATCAACAACACCAAAAAAAATAACCTATTAAATAAGTTTTTAACTGAACAAATAAGTAAAAATTCAGGGAAACTTATTTATACAGCGCCTCGTTAGGTGATAGAGCTTATGAAACTTCCAGAGCGATACATCGAAGAGTTAGCCAAAGAGTTGTTCGGCCAGGATACCATCCCGCTGATCCTTCTCATCAAAGACAAGGAAAATGTCAGCGAATTCAAGATCGCTGAAAGGCTGGGCATCACAATCAACCAGGTGCGCAACATCCTCTACCGCCTCAACGAGCACAACCTTGTTGATTCCACGCGGAAAAAAGATCGCAAGAAAGGATGGTACATCTACTTCTGGACATTTGACAATGAAAAAGCAAAGGACCTCCTTGTAAAGCACAAAAGAAAAAAGATCGCAACAATGCAGAGCATAATTGCCGCAGAGGAAAAAAGCATCTTCTACGTCTGCCCAAACAGCTGCACGCGTATTGATAACGCGCAGGCCTTGGAATGCGAATTCAAGTGCACCGAATGCAATAGCTTGCTCAAGGAAGAGAACCGAGAAAAGAAGAGACAACAGATGACTGACCAAATCCAGAGGATCACAAAAGAAATCGAGGAGCTGCAGCAGGCAATCGTGGAGAAAGAGCCAAGGCTGAAGAAAAAGCTGCTAAAGCAAAAAAAGCCGATAACGAAGCCAGCGACCAGGAAAGAAGAAAAAAAGCCAGCGAGGAAAACCGCTGCTGAAGTGAAGAAGCACCAGATCGGATTGCTCAAGCGTGTCAAAAGCAGACTGTTCCGGCGATTCTAAAAGAACGCTCTGAAGAGATTCCCAAAGATTTTGCTCCCGTCAAGCGGTGGTATGGGCAGCATATTAAAGAAAAACAAGAAGATGTTGATCTGTTTCGTGAGGTGCCAGCCGATTGCCTGTGTTCGCGTAAATCTGCGCTTGCGATTGAGGACGAGTCTGGCAAGGAAAAAAAGAATCAGGTTGAACAGCGGTCCGGCAAAAGCAATAATCGCTTGTTGGAAATAAGTGCCTCCGCCAATCTCGACATAACCCGGCGCCAAGATGATGAGGGGGCTGTGGAGAATGCTCAAGAGAATACCCAGGAACAGTCCAAAAAACCATGCCTTGAACGTCGCTGTGATGCCAAAGAAAAGCGCGACGAATTTATGCGCCATCTCGTGAATAATGATCGCTGGCGCAGTAACAAGTGCTGCAAAGAGAAAATCGCGCGCATCAAACGCAGGTTGCACAACATCAACAGCAGTTTTCGGTCGCCGCAGTTGCGGCATGAAGATGTAGCCGAGCGCAGCCGTGACGATAACGAGATGCAGAATCTCCTGCCAAGTGATGATTGCCATGCACAACCACCCTCCCTCAAGTTTATAAATGTTGGGCAAAAAGAAGCATTTAAAACAGAAATATTATTGTTCCAAACGATGAAAAAAAGAGGACAGTCCGCACTTGACATTATGATGCTTCTGGGATTCGTCGCAATCCTTGTCATACCTCTCGCTTCTTTTCTCTGGAGAGAAACAGCATTATTGGCAGACCACAATGTCATGGAGACAGCTGAATCCCTGCGGGAGAATGTCAACCTCCTCAGAACACTCGGAAAATATTCTGCAACAAGATTTGTTATCAGCCTCCCATCAGGAGCAACGATGAAAGCAGAACAGAACGTGGTCCGTATTCGATTCGGGGGGAACCAAGAGTACACAATTTCCCTTCCTATCCCAATTGTCAGCCCTGAAATCCAAGGGGGAATCAGGGAGCTGCACTTGTACTATGATGGCACGCGCGCGATCATTCAAGGCTGTGGAAATACTGTAATCGATAGTGGTGAAGAATGTGACGGCGCGCTAGGAGCGTGCATCCAAGGCAAAAGCCAGTGCCAAAATTGTCATTGTACGTGCGACTCGCACGATGACTGCGCAACAAACTTTTGCGACCTCAGCCAGGGAGCCTGCAGGCGCTGCGAAAATGATGCTGAATGTCCTGTAATCGGCATGGTCTGCAGAGAAGGTAACTGCATGCCTGGTAGCGGGCAAGTGGGAGCCTAGGATTCAGCCATGTCTTCATCAACCTTGAGTCCCTTGCGTTCTCTGATCTGCCTGATGACCTTCGGTTGCAGCTCGCTTGGCAGTCTCTCAAAGAGCTGGTCGACCATGAAATAATTTCCGCGTCCCGATGTTGCGCTTCGTAAGTCATTCGCAAGGCCGAAAGATTCAGCAACAGGCAACTTCGCCTTGATTGACATGTATTCGCCCTGCTGGTCAGTATCTAAAAGCTGTCCGCGTTTATTCTGCACCAATTTTGAAATCTCCCCAAGATAACTCGTTGGTGCATCAATTTGGATGACCTGCAAAGGCTCAAACATGGACGCATTTGCAGTCAGCATCGCCCCCTTGATGCCCTGTCGAACTGCAGGAAGCACTTGCGCAGGCCCGCGATGGATCGCGTCCTCATGCAGCTTCGTGTCCACAAGCGTCACTTTCAATTTGACGCACGGCTCCCGCGCCAGCGGACCCTCGCGCATCACCTGCTCAAAGCCGTCCAGCACAAGCTCCATAACCTCGCTGATCTGCACAATGCCCCTCGTCCCGTCAATGAACACGTTGCCGTTGAAGAACTCTTTGATCTTCTTTGCCTCCTTCGCAACATACCCTGTCTTCTCAAAAAGGGGATAAAAGCTTGCATCGACCTTCTTCAGCCTGCCTGTAGGAAGCTCGCCAGATCTGATCAAGTTGTAGAGCTCCTCCTCAATAGGCTCAATGATGAAGTAGAACTTGTTGTGCTTGTTCGGGCTCTTGCCCTCAAATTCTTCAGACTTTTTCTGTATTGTTTCGCGATAAACAACAATCGGCTGCGAGGTCCTGATGTCAAATCCTCGCTCTGTCTTGATCCTGTTCTCGATGATCTCAAGGTGCAGCTCGCCCATGCCGTGGATAAGGCTCTCTCCTGTCTCTTGATTGATGGTAACCTTCAGGGAAGGGTCTTCCTTGGCAACTTTCTTTAGTATCTCGACAAGCTTCGGCAGATCTTGCGGTCGTGCTGGCTCAATGGACTTGGTGATGATCGGTTCAAAGATGTGCTTCAGCTCCTCGAATAATTCCTCTGGCCCCTCAGTGACTGTTTCACCCGCGTTTCCAGAAATGCCTCCAAGCGCCAGCACATTGCCTGCAGGAACATTGTCTATCATTTCTGGCTTGACACCTTGGTACATGAATATCTGCGAAACTCTCTGGGTTTGCTTTGCATTGTTCAAGTAGATTGTCATGCCCTCTCGAATAGTGCCGCTGAATAATCTTCCAGCAGCCATCTCTCTGTTAAACTTGGGATCGATCATCACACGCGTGATGACAAAACCAACCTTGCCGTCCTTGTTGCAACTCACCAGGTCCTTTCCAAATGGTGACGTAAGGTCGCCATGCCAGATCTTCGGAATGCGATACACTTGCGCTTCCTTCGGATCAGGCAGGTGCTTGATGACCATGTCAAGAAGAACCTCGTGCAGCGCAGCATTTTTCCACGTCCAATCCTGCCGCTGCTCCTCAGTCATAGTTCCAGAATAGAGGTTGATAATGTCCTTGAAAGTTACATTCTTTTTCTTCATGTAGGGAACAGATAGCGCCCAGTTCTCTCTCGCAGAACCAAAGGCAACGCTTCCGTCATTGATGTCCACTTGCCATTTCTGCTTGAACTCATCTTCAGCAATTTGTCCAACAAGCTGGTTAAACTCAGAGATGATGCCCAGAAATCGCTCTTGCATCTTCTCCGGCGTCAGCTTCAGTTCATTGATCAAGCGATCGACCTTGTTAATGAACAGCACAGGCTTGACGCGCTCGCGTAGCGCCTGTTTCATCACAGTTTCTGTCTGCGGCATGATGCCCTCGACCGCGCACACGAGCACAATCGTGCCGTCAACAGCGCGCATCGCCCTCGTCACATTGCCGCCAAAATCAATATGACCTGGCGTGTCAATCAAGTTGATCAAATACCTTTCATTTCCGAAGGTGTGAACCATCGAGACATTTGCTGAATCAACAGTCAGCAGTCGTTCCTGCTCGTCAGCATGCTGCCATGTCGCCATGCCTTCGTCCAAGCTTCCAGCAGCTTTTGTGCTCATGAAGCCAGAAGCAGCGAGAAGATTGTCTGTCAACGCTGTATTATGCATAACCAATCCTTCAGCAACAAAAGTATGCGTTTCAGGAACCGTAAAGTCATAAACTGTTTCTGCATAAGATTCAGTGATCTCTTCTAAAGGAACAAGAGTGAGATCAGAATAAAGGTTTTTGACGTAATGTATCATCTGTTGATTGCCGACTGTCTCCTCTACAGGAAAATTTGTATATTGATCCTTATTCATGCCACTTTTATTCCAGAAGTAATCAAAACTTGCGCATATGACATGGTCTCCTTTCCTCAGGTTATGAGCTTCTTTTTCTAAAAGCTGATTATGTTCATAAACAATGTACTTGTGTTCTGGTGTCGATGCAACCTCGAAGCCATTTCTCAGTTTGATCTTGATAACCTTGCCTCCTTTTAATTTCCACGCTTGGCTAAGGTTCCTTTTTTCTATTCTTCCCGTTTGTTGGTTAAGTGAAAAAACTTTAATGTCTTGGCGAGAAAGATCATAGATTGTATACCCATCGTTTTCTTCGTATTTTACGCCAAGTGCTTTCGCTTGCTCATAGAGTTTTTTTGCTGTCGGAACACGTCCATCAACAAGAAGAACGCGTGCATCCCCTGTAATACACTTGCCGTGATGGATATGCGCGCTCGTGCAAATATTGCGAATCTTATCCGGTTGTACCATCAATCGCTTTAACTCAGCAATTCTGTCTTCTGCAGCCATAAATCAATGGTTTCCCAGAAGGTCGTTTATAAAGTTTACTCAGCAAAA
>CAYJXL010000046.1:0-9286 GCA_964374125.1 Candidatus Woesearchaeota archaeon
GAGGGTCTGTATCCATGCACGACTGTCCTGGACAATCTTACATCCACTCCGGTTAATGCCTATTACTTCAGGTGCAAGGATCAACCGATGATTCCTGACGACAGCAAGCGAAACGTCAATGCGGACAGCTACGTGTTCAAGCTGCGGGGAACGGTGCCTTTAGAGATTACGAGCATTAGTCCTCCACAAGATGCTGAGCTGTTTGATGCCAATGTGCTGCTGCGGGTGGTTACAGCGAGGGGAGCTGAGGGCGGGAATGCGTTGTGCGGCTACAACTTTGAGGATCCTGAACCGGTGAATGCGATTGATTTCCTGCGGACGAACGCAACAGTTCATGAGCAGCAGTTTGCCAATCTCACGAGCGGGAGCTATCGCGCGCATGTGAATTGCATTGATGCTGCTGGAAACATGGCGAGCACGGAGACGAAGTTCAGGGTTTCGGTTGACACGCGAGCGCCCCAGGTCAGCCAGATATACACAGAAGGAACGCTGTTGGTGCTCATGACGGACGAGCTGTCGACGTGCGAGTACAGCACGACTGGAGCATTTGCGTACGGATCTGGCATCCAGATGACAGGGACGAATGCGGTGAAGCATGAAGCAACATTAGACAGCGGCATCTATTATGTTACGTGCGCAGATTCATTCAACAACAAGGGAAGCTACATTATCTATGTCTGATGAAAAAAGGCGTCACAATACAGCCATTTCTCTTTATCATGGCTTTGGTGGTCATGGCATTCGTGATTACTTTCGGAACCAAGAGCTTCTTCGATCTCCAGAAGAGCGCTGACTTCACGGAGGTTGGCGTTTTCATTGACAAGCTTGATGACGAGGCGGAGAAATTCTACAACTTCGAGGTTGGCAGCAGCAATGATGCCGGGTTTCATTTGCCGATGCGAGTGGCGATGGTGTGCTTTGCGAATCATGGCGGCGCGCTGCGGAAACCGGTTCCTGATCCACTGCTTCGGGAAGCGCTGGGCAGCGGCATTCGGAGCAACGTGTTTGTTCTGCCGTTCAATGTCCTTCCCAAAACAGATTTTCTCGTGGAACACCTGGCAGTGAAGGAAGAAGAGAATCCTTTGTGTATTCTGACGAAGGGCAAGCTGGACGTCATGCTGGAAACGGTGTTGCGCGAGGGACAGGTGCAGGTTGAGATCAGTCAACGCTAAAGGGTTTTCTGCCGACCTTTTCAAGTGGATATTTGGCGTGGTAGCGGGAGCGCTTGTGCTTATATTTCTCTTTCGGTTTGCTGAACAGCACATCGAGCTGAGCAAACGCGTGGACGCAAGCGCGTATGCGGAGTACTTGGACGACCAGCTTGAGGCTTTCAGGATTGCGGAGAGCAGCAGCAAGGTCATTGAGGTGCCACGGGAATTTACGGTGGTGACGAGCTGCGATGGGTTTGGCGTTGCGGAGATCAAGAAGAGCAACAAGCTCGTGTTTGCGCCTCCAACATTACAAGGCACAGTTTCGGCGTGGACAGAGGCTTGGGATTTTCCGTATCGCGTTGCGAATCTTTACTATCTTAGCGATAGCGCATTGCGGATTTTCTTGGTGTATGATGAAACGTCTGCTTCGTTTGTGCGAGGCTTGGAGATTCCCTCACTTTTTAACGTTCAGAAGATGCATGTTCGTGATTTTTCCGCGGAACGCTTACGGCGCGAGAGCAGCACGGAACAGGTGCATGTTGTTTTTTTCACGCCAGCGCGGCAGCGAGATATTCTCATGCGGATGCCGAATGTTCGGATCATTGAGGTTAACCTTGCGGCACAAACAGTGAAGTTAGCTCGCGGGACGAGCACGTATGTGGACGAACACTTCCTGATTGGAGCGTTGCTTGCGCCAGAAACATTTGCGTGTGTGCAAGAGAAAGCCCTGGAGAGCTTTCGGATGGTGACTGATGTGTACCTTCGGAAAGCAGACCTGCTGCGATTAAAGACTGCTCGAATGGAGTGCCAACCTGCGCTGGCTGAGGTCCACAAGACGCTTGAGGATGCACTGCAGACACAAAATATTGCACAGCTCGCTGCATTGCGGAAGCATGTTGAGGAGCAGAATAATTATCTGCGGAGGAATGACTGTGTCCAGATATACTAAGGGCCAGATCGAGATGAACGAGACAATCTTCGTCTTGTTCTTCATTGTGCTGATCCTTGCGATTGGGATGGTTGTTTACTATCGATACTTTGTGGAAAATGTCCAAGAAACTGCTGGCCAACTGAGCGAACAGGAGGCAAGCGTCCTGCTCGCAAGCATTATTGAACGCGCGGAGCTACGGTGCTCGCAGGGCGACTGCATTGACACCAGCAAGATCATTCCTTTTTCGCAGGTTGTGAAGGCGCATTCTTCCCATTACTTGAGGGAACTGGGATACAAGCGCATAACCCTGGAGATAATGTATCCGAGATCGAATTCGACGAGACTCTGCGACCTTCAGGCATACCAGCAATCATCGTATCCAGAGAACTGCGCTTCCTATATTGTTTATGAACAACGACTGATGAAAAGCACGGGGAAGATCGTTGTCGGGACGCCTGTGAGTATTTATTACCCTGAATTGAACGAATATCGCATCGGGAGGCTGGTGATTGAGAGCTATGCGTAAGGGACAGACAGAGGTTGCTGGACTTTTGGTTATTGTCATCTTGCTTATTGTCATCGGCATGATTTATCTCCGATTTCGCCTTGCTGCTCAAGAGGATTATAGCGACATCAGGGCCAGCGTTGAAGCAGGTAACTTATTAAAGGCAGTTATGCGCTATAATGTTGGTGATGTAGTCATCGTGGATCTTTTACAAGAGTGTTTTGAGGACAATGATCGGTGCCGAATGTTTGAGCGCGAGCTTCAACAGGCTTTGGAAGCCAGCCTGCAGCCTCAACTCACTTACCAATATACTCTTGTAGCGAATAACCGAGAGCTTGCGCGCATTGGGGCGTGCTCAAAAGGCATGGTCGGATCGTTTATAACCATCAAGGAGGGGATTATCCTTGAAAGCAAGCTTGTTCTCTGCAGTAAATAACTTTTGTGCAGTGGTAATAGAAATTACGGACGAATTTCTTTTCCTTTTTAAAAAGAGACTTGTTTTCTTTCTGCACTGCTACATATTTTTTTTGATATATCTGTTTGGTCATCTAAATACTTATAAAGCAAATTCTTATTCTAACCTGTACAGAGCATACGGAGTTGATAACGTAGCTCATGAATAATCCAAAAGATACACAACGGAGGTGTATAGAATGCAAAGATTAAAAAGAGTTATACGGCGCATTGCAGCAGTAGGTACCGGGGTGGCAATGCTTGGCGCGAGCATGACAGGCGCACTTGCGCAATCTGGCGGTGCAGCATTAGACAATTATCCAGATATGTTCTTTAAGAATGGCGTGCTTTCTGACAACACTGCTTTTGTCGTGGGGCGAAACGCGGCAGCAGATGATGTTATTGGTTTGACGAATGTCGCGAAGCAGATGCAGGCTGACAGCAAGGTGTGTGTTCCTGGCGGAGCTGGTGGCAGCAGCGTTAGTGTCAGCGGCGATGCTGTTGAGATTACAACGACGAGCGATTTGCTTGAACTCAACGAAACTCTTGGTGATGTTCGAGAAACTATTACCGAAGTCGAGCTCGATGGCTTAAAGGGCGGCATTGTTACTACGAATTCCGGGACTACTGAGTTCAACCAATACTTGCGATTTAAGGAGCTTAATGCGACAAGTAATACATTAACTTTTGCTCCAGCGGTTCTCTTCAAAGATAATGATGCGCCTGTCAAGGAAGTTGGGGACTGGCTCGTCGTTAAAGAGGGTGCAGGAGCACCACAAGCATTCTTTGAGTATGAACTTGAATTTGAAGATGGCTTGGAATCTGACATCGTCAGCAACAAGCTGGATGATCTGCGAGATGAGGAGCTTGTCATACTGGGAACGACCTATACTGTTGTTGATACAAAAGTCAACACAGGTTCTAGTTCTGTCAAGCTTGAGATGCTCGGCGGCGCGGAATATGCTATCATGGAAGAGGGCGAGACGAGAACCTTCACAATTGATGGCAGAGAATACGAGGTCGAGATTCTCATCATCGAAGACACGAGCCCAGCAACCGTGACATTAAAGATCAATGGCGAGGTTACTGATCAGCTTCTCGATGGCGAGACTGAGATTCTTCGAGATGGCACCTTGATTGGCGTTTCAGACATTGTCTTGAATGAAGCTGGTGAAGCAGGCAGCGGCGATATCGTTGAACTTTACATCGGTGCGACGAAGGTCGAGTTTAATGATAACAACTATGGAGATGGAGAGAGTTCGGCAGACTTGGGCTTTAACAACAACGTCAAGATAGATGAAGAGACGATTGAAGATGCATGGGTCCAGGTCAAGGCAAATCTGCTTTCAGACAATACAGAGTTGGAGATTTTCAGCATCAAGTACAGACTCGATGCAGATGCGTTGCCTGGCAGCAGAGACATCTATGTTCCTCCAGGCCACGGCGTTCGAGAGTACTTAGATGAGCCGCAAGGCATGCTGGGCTTGAACTGGGACGTCAAATATGAGGGACTTGATGATGTTGGCGTCAGCCTTGTCAAGTTAGACCCTGCAGGCGATGATGAATACAATCTCGAGTTTGAGAACAACCAGGGTCTTGTATACAAGTTTCCTTACATATCCAATGAGAATGGTATTTTCAAATTCGGCGATGACAACGATGACTTGGTCATGATTGAAGGCAATCACACGCAGAACGGCGCTGCAGGCAACCTCAACCCCCAACAAGGAATAATAAATGGCAACATCAGCTTCAACATAGGTCTCCTCGACTATTTCGTCCTTACAGACAGTGCAGAGACGTTAGACGATACAGCAACGACCCATGTCATTCGATACAACTCGTTGGATACGTCACAACGACAGTTACAATTTGATGACGAGGCAACTGGAAGCAAGAAGTTTATCTACGAAACAACGAACCTTGTTGGCACCATTGGCAAGGCTGAGATTGTGTTTGGCGGTAACACTTACGTTACTTTTATTGCTAATGCAAGCGGCAGCGGTTCGACTGGCGGCAATGACAATCCCCTCGTTATTGATCAGAATAAGGATGGCAGGATTGAACGTGATAAGCTACGGCTGACGCTTAACGGGGGAGGCGTTCTCGACCCGATGGCGATGATAGGCGGTCTCAATGTAGTGGGCGCAATATCTGGTGGCTTTGTAGCTAGCGCAGGTAACTTTACTGCTCATCTATCTGATGGTGGTGTAATAACGTCATTAGAGGGGGCACTTGGCACTGGTGGCACATGGAGTAACACAGGCATCCGAATATCGAATGTTACTGGTGGTTACGGTACAAATGTCACCATGACGTTGACTACCCTGTCAGAGGACTTTGATGAGAACTTACCTGCACGACTTCAGGGACAAAATTTATCGCCGACTAATGAATTCACCAATTGGACAATCACCACAAGGGCTAACAACCGTCTCGGTATTACGTCGAGCACATTTAACAGCAATGGCGGACTTGTTCTCATCCAACCAGACGAAGACGACGATAACTTCTATGGCATGACTGATTATGGCGCCTACGTTAACCTGTTTGATCCAGAGGGAACAGACAACGCAGAGACATTGACGATTGAGTATCCGCTCAAGCAACGAGGCGCTAGAGTCTTCGTTGTCATGGGGGACACGTCAGTCAAGAAGACCAGCGTTGGCGAACTCTGTACTGTTGCAGACATTGATCTCCAGACGATGTTTGACGACGAGATCACTGATCCGACGATGTACAATCTAATCTTCGTCGGCGGACCATGCATCAACAGCGCGGTCGAGAAGATTGACGACTTCCCAACGTGCGCAGACTGGCCGTCAAAGTATGGGCCCGGGGACGCAATCATCCAGCTTGCAGGCAATGGCGAGAATTATGCACTGCTGGTTGCCGGCACAGACGCTCGTGACACGCGGAGAGC
Source organism: Candidatus Woesearchaeota archaeon (assembly GCA_964374125.1). Taxonomy (GTDB): domain Archaea; phylum Nanobdellota; class Nanobdellia; order SCGC-AAA011-G17; family UBA489; genus CAYJXL01. The sequence continues at coordinate 5,964 of CAYJXL010000046.1, forward strand.
AGCAAAAGCTGTTGAATCGAAGAGCGGACTGACGGGGACATTGGCCCAGGTGTAACTAGCTTACGCTAGTTTTTTCTTTTATCTTTTATATTTGTTATTGATTGCTTGAGATAGTGCTTTGTCCTTTTTTTGGGATGGTGAAAAGTGAGCTGTTATGTTAGCATCAGGTTTTTCTTGCATATCTATAAAACATAAACATTTAAACATAGAAGTGTTGTTGCTCGATTACTATGGATTACATAAACGAAGCTAGGCACCATTTACAATGGGAAAGAGAATCGGCTAAAAGAATTCCAGCTACGCCTGTATCTCTTGTATGGAGGGGTCAAACGTATTTAGCTGTGATATACGAAGTGAAATCTCTATACACAAACGAAATTATCCAGCTACAGATTTTATCGCCCCCGTTAGTCGGTGACGTAGAAGGATTGCTTAGAGCAATCTCTGAATTAGATAAAAACAGATTAAAATTAAATGCGGATCATGACTTCAATTTAGAAGGACGATTACATGTTTTAAGAAGGATTGGTTCTGTCCTAACTAAACTTGAACCAGAACAGATAGATTATCTTAAAAAAATTAATTTTACAGTTATCGATAGCGATACTGGCCAAGTACATAAACTAGAACATCATTATTCTTATGAAGATCCACAAGATATGGATCCGTCTATAAATTAATTCTATTCTTTAAATTAGACATAACGACCGACGTTTCGTTTACAGCTCAAGTGAAAAGTAAACTATATAAATGGACATTCTCGGTGGTTAGCTATGATCCTTGGGTTTGAACTTGCGAAAATTACTGTCGAGCGGAAGAGTCGTCCTGCCGGTAATGTGCGGATCAAACACAATTTGAACGTTGATAGCGTGAAGGAACTTACGCTGGACAAGCTAGGGAAACGGAAGTCTCTTGATGTGTCATTCACTTTTCAGGTTGACTATGAACCCTCGTTGGGAATAATCTCCATCGCAGGAAGCTTGCTTTATACTTCTGATGACGCTTCGCTTTCGAAAGTTCTGAAGAGCTGGAAAGCAAACAAGAAAGTTCCTCGCGAGGCCTCGCTTGAGATTGTCAATACGATTTTGGCACGGTGCAATATCAAATCTCTTGAGCTTGCGGAGGACGTTAATTTACCTTATCATATGCCACTTCCACGGATCGAGGCTGCAAAACCAAATTACGGCAATTATATTGGCTGAGCATGGTCAAGATCAAAGTGCGTGAGGATATTGGGGAGAAACAGTCGCGCAAGAGGCTTATCCTTCCGATTTTTCTTGGGTTGATCATGGTCATGAGCATCTTTGGATTCATCATAGGGCGGAACGCCAAGGATAATCAGTCTGTCCTTGATGGGAGCAAAACTTTTGGAGGGTACACTTTTCAGCGAGCGAATGCTGGGTGGGTTACTACGCTTGATGGGCGCGAGGCCATCTTTCGTTACTTACCTGACGAGCTTTCTGACATGGACATATCGTCTGTCCCTTCTGATGCATTGAAGAAGCCTAAAATCTATTTGTCACGCGATCCTCGACAATCCTATGGTCTAGCGGAGCGGGACATCTATTATAATCTTAAGCCTGCAACCAACCTTCAGCTTGCTTGCAGTATTGATAGCGAAGAATGCAAGAATGCTCCATTGAAGACCTGCAAAGACGCTGATGCAACAACGGCCATTGTTCTTTTTACACTGAAAAGTAAACCTGGAATTACTTTTGAAAACAACTGCGTTTCAGTTTCAGGTGATGCCATCTATATCACCAAGATTGTTGACAAGCTTCTTTATGCTTACTTTGGCATCGCTGGTTGAGTTATTGTCACCTTAAAGCTCATTAGCACCAACTACAACTTTTGGTTTTGCAAGAAAACTTCCTGCTACAAAGACTATTGTGCTGATGAGGAATGCAGGAAGCCAAGCGTTAACGCCTATGGTGAACCGACCGGTGAACAACACAAGAGTGCCTAACATCAGACTCCACAATGCTGCCTTCGCGTTTGCTTTTCTCCAAAAGAATCCGCAAATTATTAAGGGTATAAAGTTTAGTGGTAAGAACGTTGAAAGAACTATTAGCTTTGCAAGTTAGGAATGAACTAGGCGATTACCAACGCACATACACTAAATATCACTGCAAAGAGCCTTGCTCGGTTTAACAGGTGATGCTCGCTAGCGTTCTTATGGATATACTTTGCATAAATAGCATCTGTCAAACTTGTAGAGCCAACAACTACTGCACTGTCGATACTTGACATTGCCGCTGCTAAAATCCCCGCGAAACCAACTCCAAGCAAACCTGCTGGCAAAATATCTGACATTAAAACGGCAGAAGGATACCTTGTACTTGTTACCTCGATGATGTAAAAAATAAAAGAATTGATAGGATTACTTTTTCTTACCGCGGATGAGGAAGAATCCTATAATGACGATGATCACTATCACGACGATGATCACTATGAGCGGCGTCTTTGCAGCGGCTCCAAACACTGGTGATCTACTTGGCGGCTGTTCACGCGGCGTCGGCGTTGGCGGCGTTACTTCCGGCGTTGGCGCTGGAGCAGCACTTAACCTGATTGTGAGGTCCGCCCACTTACCCTTTGGCGGATACTTGCCATGATAAGTAATCTCGAGCGTGCCACCTTCGACATCGACGAGCTTTGACTCATCCTTGTTGACGCTTATCTGGATTGGCTCTGATGTGACAGTAAGCTTGACCATACCATCAAGGACATCATCAACGGTAATCTTGTGCTCAACGTTGTTCACGACGACGGTTACTGCCGAGCCTTTCTGCAGCAAGCGGCTGACTCCTTCAGCTGGGGGTATGCCGAGGCTTGCTGTGACGCCTGGCGATACTTTGACTTTTGCCACTGGCGCTCTAAATCCAGGGATGCCAAATGCGCTTGTTGATCTTGGCGCTGTTTTTACTATCGTGAATGTCGCGTTTGTAGCGTTCCCAAGGTTTGCATAGTCATAGTCAGTACAGGAGAATAAGTATTCCCCAATTTCGCGTGTTTCTTCTGCCGGTAACGCAAGCTCCGCGGCTATGTGCGTAGTTGTTGCTGTTCTGTTTTCGACGCCTGAGCCAGGTCTTGCTAAGCTTATGTTTACCCTCCTCGGATTCGCGCCAGTTATAGCGTCAGAAAGGTTGCAAACAGCTGTCACCGCTGCGCCGAACTTAAACTCTGTTCCTACATTGCCATCCTTGTCCTTGAAGGTAATGGTGAGGTGCGGACCGCGGGTGTCTGTTGTAAAGGTAATTGTTGTAGAGATGTTGCGGTTGCCGATGACGCCTGCTTGGTCACCTACTCGCGCCAAGTCATGGCAG
>CAYJXL010000047.1:0-9270 GCA_964374125.1 Candidatus Woesearchaeota archaeon
CCCCAAAGAAAAGGTTTTTAAGAGCTAATACCGTACGTTCTTTGAAAAAGAGGCGCTATGAAGAATATTTTCTTGCGGACAAAGGTTCCAGGGCCGAAGAGCGTTCAGCTGGCGAAGGAGGCTGGACAGGCTGTTTCAAGAGGCGCTTCGTTCGCGCTGCCTGTTTTCGTGCGTGAGGCAAGAGGGGCATTGATTACTGACGTGGATGGGAACACGTTCATTGACTTCACTGCAGGAATCAGCGCGGTGAATTCAGGGCATTGCAATGAATTTGTTGCAGAAGCGATGAGGAAGCAACTTGAGAAATGTGTTCACACGAGCTACACGGACATTCCGTATGAGCCGTATGTTGCGCTCTGCCGGAAGCTGAATGAGATCACGCCTGGGAAATTCGCGAAGAAGAGCGTGCTGTTCAATTCTGGCGCGGAAGCGGTGGAGAACGCAATCAAGGCTGCGAAGAAATTTACGGGACGAAGCGCCGTTGTTTCATTCAAGCACGCGTTCCACGGGCGAACGTTGATGGCGTTAAGCTTGACGTCGAAAGTGCGTCCGTACAAGCTCGGGTTCGGGCCGTTTGCGCCGGAGGTTTACAAGCTGGATTATCCGAACGTGTATCGGAAACCTCAGGGAATGTCTGAGGAAGCGTACGTTGATTACTTGCTTGAGAGCATTGAGCATGATTTTTTCCATGCAGTTGTTGATCCTGAACAGATCGCGTGCGTGATCATGGAGCCGGTGACTGGAGAGGGCGGATTTCTTGTTCCGCCGAAACGCTACGTGCAGGAATTATACAAGATCTGCCACGACCACGGCATTGTGTTCATTGCTGACGAGATTCAAACTGGCTTCGGAAGAACCGGCCGATTGTTTGCGTCCGAGCACTTTGGCATTCAACCGGACGCGATGACGATGGCAAAATCGCTGTCGAATGGATTCCCCTTGAGCGCAGTCACAGGAAGAAAAGAGATCATGGACAGCGTGCAGGAAGGTGGATTTGGCGGGACGTTCTCAGGCAATCCGATTTCGTGCCAGGCTGCGCTGGCTGCAATCCAGTTCATTCTTGACCACGACCTGCCTGAACGTGCTGGGCATATTGGGAATAAGATATTGCGGTGCTTTACTGATGTGAAGAACAAAAGCCCGTTCGTTGGCGATGTTCGGGGATTGGGAGCAATGTGCGCGCTGGAGATCGTCAAGGACAAGAAAACGAAGGCGCATGACAAAGAGCGGACGAAGAAAATACAAAAATATGCATATGAGCATGGCTTGCTGATATTGACGAGCGGCGTGTATGGAAACGTTCTTCGAGCATTGGCGCCGCTGGTGATTCGCGATGACGAGCTTCAGGAGGGGCTGAACGTTCTTGCTGCGGCAGTGCGTCAGGTTCGATGAAATTTGTCGTGCTTGGGGGCACGGGAGCGATGGGAAGAGTAACGGTGCGTGATTTGTATGACTCTTCCAGGTGCGAGATTGTCATTGCGGAGCGAAACTTGAAGAAGGCAGAGGCTTATGCAGAACGACTCGGCAGCCGCGTTGCTGCTGAGCACGTGGATGCTCGAGAGCGTCATCAGCTTGCGCGCATCTTGCGCGATTGCGATGCGGTTTTGAACTGCGCGAATTATTACTTTAACCTTGATGTGATGGAGGCGGCGTTGATGGCGCATGTGCATTACCTGGATCTTGGCGGGTTGTTTCACATGACAAGAAAACAACTGCTGCTGCATCATCGCTTTCAATCGATCAGGAAACTCGCGCTCTTGGGCTGCGGAAGCACTCCAGGGATTACGAACGTGATGGCGGCTCATGGTGCTTCATTGATGGATGCAGTGCGCGAGATCCATGTCAGCTTTGGCGCAAAGGACTTTGCGAAACATGATGAACCATTTCTGCTGCCATACACGCTGCAGACAGTCTTTGACGAGTTCATGCTGCAGCCCGCGTTGCTTGCGAAAGGAAGATTGCGCATGGTTGAGCCCATGAGCGGGCGGAAGCACATTCTTTTTCCGAAGCCGATTGGAAGACTCGAGGGATTTTATACGCTGCATTCCGAGCTTGCGACATTTCCCTTGTCGTTCAAGCAGAAAGGGTTGCGAGAGTGCTCGTTTCGCGTGACGTTTGATGAGGAATTTGTCGAGAGGATCAAGTTCCTGATCGATGCAGGGTTTGCTTCTGATAAACTTTTAGAGGTTGGCAACTGTGTGGCAAAGCCAAGGGATTTTGCTGCCAAGGTTCTGGACCAATGGATTCCGAAAACTGTTGATGACCTCGAGATTGTGCGCGTCGAACTCCTGGGGAAGAAGCGCGGGAAGCGGAAACGGTTGACGCTGGATTGCGTGACACGAAGCAACAGAAAGCATGGGTTTAGCGCGGGAGCATGGGATACAGGGGTGCCGCTGTCGATCATGGGGCAGATGGTTGCACGTGGAAATGTTGCTGACGTCGGCGCTATGGCGCCTGAGTCGTGCATGCCAACGAAGACGTTTTTCGATGCGCTTAAAAAGCGGAATATCATGATTACGGTGAGAGGTGATTGAGGTGAGATATGGTAACTTCATCAACAATGCGTTTGTCCAGCCTTTGAGCAAGGAGCATTATGAGGTTATCAATCCTTTTGATCAGCGCGTGATTGCGTCAGCTGCGAAGAGCAATGAAGACGACGTGAATATGGCGGTTTCTGCTGCGCGCGAGGCTTTTGACCGGGGGCCTTGGGGCTTGATGCTTGCTTCAGAGCGAGCGAAGATTCTGTGGAAGCTTGCGGGCCTGGTGGAGAAATATTCGCTTGCGCTGGCGACAGTGGAGTCAAAGAACCAGGGAAAGACGATCAAGTACGCGCGCGATTCTGATCTTCCTTTCATTGTTGATACGCTGCGGTTTTTTGCCGGCGCTGCGCGGATGCTTGAAGGCAAGGCTGCAGCTGAATATTCCGGGATGGGCACCAGTTTTGTTCGACGAGAGCCCATGGGTGTGGTTGCGGGCATTGTGCCGTGGAATTACCCGTTGTATATTGCGGTGTGGAAGTTTGCGCCAGCGATTGCTGCAGGCAACACGCTGATCTTGAAACCTGCTTCTGCCACGCCGTTGACGTTATTGGATTTTGCGAAACTGACAGTGCAAGCGGGATTGCCGAAGGGCGTGTTCAACATTGTAACGGGGGCTGGAGAAACTGTGGGAGCTGCGCTCGCTGAACATCGCGATATTGACATGGTATCATTTACCGGCGACACTTCCACTGGCAAGAAGATCATGGAGCGAGCGTCGAAGCATGTGAAGAAGGTGCACTTGGAGCTTGGCGGAAAGGCGCCGTTGATCGTGATGAAGGATGCTGACTTAGAGATGGCTGCGCAAGGCGCGGTGATCGGCGGATATTGGAATGGCGGGCAGGACTGCACTGCTGTTACCCGCGTGTATGTGCATGAAGACCAGCATGATGCATTGGTTCGGCTGATGGCTTCGAGGGCGCGGAAATTCAGGCTGGGGAATCAATTGCTGGAATCGACGGACATGGGGCCCTTGATTTCCGAACGACAGGTTGAACGCGTGGAGAGCTACGTGCAGTATGGCGCGCGGAATGGCGCGAATGTTGTGTGCGGCGGGAAGCGGCCGAAGGCGAAACACCTGCGAAAAGGATTTTTCTTTGAACCGACGATCTTGACTGAGGTAGAACATGAGAGCAAGGTATGCAAGGAAGAGATATTTGGACCGGTGATTTCTGTTTTTCCGTACAATGATGTTGACAGCGCTGTTGCGAAAGCGAATGACGTGGTGTATGGCTTGTCTGCTTCGGTGTACGGCTGCAACGTGAGCGATTGCTTAGGCGTTGCGAACCGGCTGAAGTTTGGAACGGTTTGGATCAATGAGCATGGCGTCCTTGTGCCGGAGATGCCGCATGGCGGATTCAAGCAGAGCGGGTTTGGGAAGGACTTGAGCATGTACTCCTTTGACGAGTACACGAAGGTGAAGCATGTGTACGTTGATCTGACGAAGTTGCGACGGCGGAGCTGGCATTATACGGTGCTGGGGAAGAAATGACATGAGGACTGGCGAGGAATCACACAAACTATTTATAGGTACTAAACAAAATACCTGCATCGAAAACATGGGGGGCTGATGAAGATCAAAGGGAAAACAACTCGACTTATTTTATATGTGTTTATCGTTTCTTTATTCCTTAGCATCTTTAGTATCGCTCAAGTGCGTGCAGCGCCACTCTCGTACAACTACAAGACCAGCTTGCCAGAAGAAAAATCCTTTGTACCGAATAATGCCTTTCACACCGATCTCTTTACGGGCGCAGCAACGTACGAATATGGATTGAAAGTTCCTCCCGGCACGAATGAGCTCCAGCCGAAAGTCAGTGTGCTCTACAACAGCCATGCAGCGAGTTCCCGACCGGGTGTTGTTGGCGCTGGCTGGACCTTAACCGCACTCAGTTACGTAGCGCGTGAGGTGAATGGAACACTGATGTATACGGGCGATGACGAGTTCCAACTGGTCCTTGAAGGCAATGTGTACAAGGTTGTCTATATCCCAGCAGAGAATCGCTACCATACGAATCCTGAATCGTTTCTGTTCATCAATAAACTCGCAGGCGGCAACAACCAGAAAGGAGAACACTGGATTGTTCGTACCAAAGATGGAACGACGTATCGGTTCGGCTATAATGCTACCGCAGAATCAATAGCTTCGGAAAATACCAACATGGTCTGGCGGTGGTACCTTGACCTGGTCAGCGACACGTATGGCAATAATATCACCTACTTCTACAAAAAGAATCCGTTTCCCCAAGACTTGAATGCAACCTATCTCGATAGAATCGAATACAACAACGACAAGAAGCGCGTCGTTAATTTCGTGTATGAAGCAGGCAACCGGCCAGACCTACGGGTGATCTTTGGCAATGGCCAGATGCTGAAGGAAACCCGACGCATACAAGAAGTGAACATGACTGCTGATGGCCTCTTGGTACGGAAATACGCCTTCAATTATACCCAGAGTGCAACGGAAACACCTGCCCAGAGCTTCTTGAACAGTATTACGGAGCAGGGGAGCGATGGAACAACAGCACTGCCGCCTGTTGATTTTGACTATTATCCGCCGAACAAGACATGGACGGCAAGCCCTCAATGGAGTATCCCGGACTGTGAAGATAGTGAAATACGGGGATGCATCGTCACAGGCAGCGGCGAAGACAAAGGGATCCGTTTCATTGATGTTGACAGGAACGGCTTTATCGACATCGTGCGGAGTCGCTTCGAAACGGGCGGAAACCCGTCGGTTGTCAAGGGCGTGTGGATCAACACTGGCACGAGTTTTGTGGCAAGTGGCTGGGACCTTCCTGACTGCACGGGAGGAGCAGTAACATACGGTTGCATCATCCTCCAAGACAGCAGTGGAATCCATGATACGGGCGTCCGTCTTGCAGATGTTGATGGCGACGGGTTTACTGATATTGTGCGGGGGAGGCAGGGGAGTGCTCCACCTAGTCAAGGCCCGAGCAAAGTCTATCTCAACAATCCTAGCCTTGGTGGTTGGTACGCAGACACGTCATGGGAGATACCCGAATGCCATGACTATTCTCCCGCGACACATCGGGGATGTTTTACCACGAGCGATGTTGATGGCTATAATGATAACGGCGTCAGGTTCGCTGATGTGAACGGAGATGGCTTGCTCGACATCCTCAGGGGACGAGGCGGCTTAACCAATGAGGCGGCATCGAAGGTTTTCCTTCACTATGGCCATGGATGGCGAGAAAACACGTCATGGGTTCTTCCTGAGTGCCATGAATACTGGTCCCCAGGTGAGCCGGCAGATTACAAGAGCTGCTTCGTTAGAAACGATTATGCGGACAATGGCGTCCGCCTTGAGGACGTCAACGGCGATGGACTGGCAGACCTTCTTGTTGCGTACGTTGATCCTTTCACAAGCGAAGGGTACGCAAAGGCGTGGATCAATAACGGCAAAGGGTGGAGCGAAGATGCAATATGGAGAGCGCCGCATTGCGAAGGCACAACATTGGACGGCTGCTTCGTCGGCGGCAGCGGTGAAGATAATAGTGTACGGCTCGTTGACCTAAATGGCGACGGGCTTGTGGACATCATCAAGGCAAAAATCAGAGGCGATAATAACGGCAACCAAACCGTCTACATGAATACCGGGTATGGGTGGCGGTTTGATGCAAGCTGGAAGCTTGTTGGGTGCGCTGACCATCCTGACACCAAAAAGTGTTTTCTCAAGGCGAACGGACAGGATAACGGCGTCCGCCTCATCGACGTGAATGGCGATGGCCTTGCGGATGCCGTAGACACCAAGGATAACACGCCGACAGCGACACAAGCTCGTCATCTCAATATGGCGAGGAAAGCAGGTCTGCTGCTGAATGTTACGCAATCGTACGGCGGAAAAACAGCCATCGAGTACGACGCGTCAACAAAGTTTTGGAATAAAGGAAATGACACGCATGTAGACCTTGGCTTTCCGCTCTGGGTTGTGACGTCGTTGAACCAGTCGAATGAAATGAAGAACGCCCAGCAGGTGAAAACAACCATCACCTACAACTATACCAATGGTTTGTATGAATATGCAAAACAGGAATTCCGCGGCTTTGAGCGCGTGGTCGAGAACCAATCTCGTTTAGTAGCAGTCCAGCATGTCTTCCACCAGGACGAAGGTCGCCAAGGCCGTGAACGCACAACAGAAACGTTCAACGCAACAGAAAACCAATTCCAGCGCCGAGAATTCTTCTGGAATGCAGCGCTCAAGGAGAACAGGTACCATGTTGTTGAACTCCGTGAAGAATCAACCGCAACGTTCGATGGCGTGAGTTCAAATCCGCGTATCGAGAATACAAGCTACACGTATGACGACTACGGAAACATTCTCTATCGTCGAAGCAAAGGTGATGTTGAGCTCAGCAATGACGATCGGCACGAGTACTTTGAGTACGTCAATAACACAAGTAAGTGGATCGTGGAGACCGTGAAGAGGTACGTCCTGTACGAAGCAGACAACGCCACGAAGGTAAGAGAAACACGGTATAGTTATGACGGTGTATCCTACGGCGATCCCCCGACGAAAGGGGATATTTCGAAAGAGGAAAAGATTCTTGATGGAGGCGCTAATCCCATTGCATTGTTTGCCTACGACAGCTATGGCAATCTAATCAACCGAACAGACGCCAACAGCCGTTCCACATTATTCAGTTTTGGCAGCAGCGATCCGACATTTACGTATCCTGATAGTTCAACAAATGCAAAAAACCACATCACAAAGACCTTTTACGACTTAGGCACAGGCAATCTCAAATCAACTGTCGATCCGAATGGGTTTATCACGAATTATACGTATGATGTGTTTGGAAGAATTACAGCAGAGATACGCCCTTATGATTCTTTCACCTATCCAACGAAAGTATACGCCTATGAACTCGACGGCGCCCCCCCGGAAGAGATGCAAATCTCGCAGCGGGAAGAGAACGGAACCGTAAATACATATGATACATACACATTCTATGACGGCCTTGAAAATGTTGTGCAAATAAAGACCGAAGGAGAAAACAACAACCAGATTGTCGATGACGCGTACTATGATCCTTTGTTCCGCATTGCTGCAAAGAGCAACAGATATCTCGTTAACTTTGACGGCAATTATACGACGCCATCAGCAGTTGCGCAGACCCGTATCGCATATGATCCATTGCATAGGATGACAGCGCTGACTAATGCAGACAACACCACGCAGCGCTTCGTCCACGACCGCTGGAACACCACGACGTTTGACGAAAATAACAACAAGAAAATCACGGCAAAAGACGCTCATGATCAGATCGTCGAAGTTACTGAGTTTAATCCTGGCGCCAACAGAACGAAATACACGTATACTGCTGCTGGCAACTTAATGCAGATTATCGACACTGACAGCAACCGCTTCAAGTTCTTCTTCGACAGTTTAGGACGGAGAACGAGCATGGTTGATCCTGACCTCGGACAATGGAATTACACATACGACAATGTTGGGAATCTTCTCACGTCGATTGATCAGCGAGGCATAACGACAACGTACACGTATGATGAGCTCAATCGCGCCACAAGAAAGGCAACGCCAACTGAAAGCATAGGTTACATCTACGACTTGCTCACGCTCGGAACATTAACAAACATTGGCGGCGTTGGCTGGAGCATCAATTATACATATGATAATCGCTTGCGTAAGGTCGCCGAAAAGAAAAGCATCGATGGCGAGGCTGATACGTCGATATTTGTTTATGACGCGATGGACCGTGTGCAGCGTCATGCGTTCGCTAATAGCGGTCGAACAAGTAATTACACCTATTCTAACCAGGCCCTCATAAGCTCGATCGCAGGCATCACCACTGCAGCGTCCCACAACGAAGTCGGCAAGGTCTTGAATCGAACCTACGCGAATAGCGAAAAGACAGTTCACGTTTACGATCCTCTCCTCTTCCGCCTCCAGCGCATCAGGACAGACGTCAAGCAGGATTTGAATTATACGTATAATAAGATAAGCGACGTCATCAAGATTCAGGACTTTGCGCATAACCGCACCTACACCATGTTCTATGACGCTCTCTCGCGGTTGCTCTCTGCTGTACGCGATGATAGCGGAAATACGACCTTTGCATTCAACTATTCCTACAACAGCATAGGAAATGCGCTTAATGTAACATCGACGAATGAGAACATGACCTTCTTCTACAACAAGACAATGCTTCACGCTCCCCATAAGGCGCTCGTAGATAGAGCCGTCGTTGTCGAATCCCTGCAGGCCCCTGCACAAAATGGCCTCAATATCATCTTTGAGTTCGCCATCAGGAATACAGACAACGTTCCGCAGTCAAACGTACTCTGGAGCCTGCATACTGGAGAAAGGACGATTGACGCCGAACAACCCGTGACGCTGGGGTTCAATGAAACAGTCTTGGTCTATGCTGCTTATGACTATGCGGCTGGTGGAACGTATATCGTGACTGCAGAAGCCAGCACGCCGCTGACGACTGATGCCCGATCGATGACCCTGACAGTTAGCGGAGGCGACGTCTAATGACCTCATACCCGAATATGGGAAAACAAGCGCTGGTATTCTTGCTCATCCTTCTTGTAAGCACAGCGGTTGCTGCTGAAGTCCGCGTCTATAATTTGACGTACGACCAAGTAGGAAACTTGAAACAAGGCGTCAATCAATACTATGAATACAATGAATTTAATCAACTTGTTCGCGTCCGAGACAACGGGCCAACAGGACCTATCCTTG
>CAYJXL010000048.1:0-9013 GCA_964374125.1 Candidatus Woesearchaeota archaeon
TATTGGCCATCGGCGTCTATATGCACGAGAACGTCTGACGATGACTCAAGGAATTTCTTGATTTCTGTTCGGAATGTTTCGGCTAAACCGTAGTTCTGGGGATGCGAGTACACTTTTGCGCCGTAAGCTCTTGCGACATTGACTGTTTTGTCAATGCTGCCGTCATCAACGACCTGGAGCTCATATTTGTACTTTGCCTTGTCCATGACGGTTCTTATGCCAGTAAGTACTTGACTCAATGTTTTCTCTTCATTGCATGCGGGAATAGATATGGTGACTTTCATACTCTATCACTTGAAGAGTGAAGGTTTTTAATGGTTTTTATCGAGCTGCAGAATGATTCTTTATTTCGTGCTTGGCGCTTCGATGCTACTTTGTACGGCGCGGCGCGCCTTCGGCGCACGCAAATACCCCGAGATTGGGATCAGAGTCCTGCAGATTCCCGCCGCACTCCAAGTTAACCATACCTACATTGGCCATGAACTCCGCGCTACAATTTTCTTGTGGCGGCCAGAAGTGAATGTTTTTTCTTGGCTGCCATTCTGCGTATTCTGATTTTTTTGTCGGCAGCCCTTGTTCATTAAATATCAGACTCACGAGTACAGGTCTTGCAGGTCCATCGCTGTCGATGCACTCTTCGAGCGGACTTTCCAGGTGCGTGACTATTCTACTATTTCCATCGTGGCAAACGCGGTAATGGGTGCTAACATCTAAGTTGTTGAATCCTGAACCTTTCAAAAAGTGGGCATCAAGATGCGTCCAGACGCCGCCTTGCTTTCCAAGGACGAAGCGTTCGTAGAGTTCGTTGACTTCTTTTTTTGTGAGGAGCTTGTTTGAACCATCATAGAGCCTTCCTCCGTTATGTTCGGCAGCAATAATGCCCTTATAGAACTGCATGAATTCTCGCGGCGGCGGCATAAACTGATTGCTGTTTCTCCCCAGAGCCCTCTGTGTTTCTAGGTGATTGAGCTCATTATAACTCTGATCGCGCCTGATGCGAATTTTCGTATCAGGAATCCAAACGTAATGGCTAAGATGGGTGCTTGGTTCTCTTGTCATAACTTTAACAACTTAAGAGTAGTATATAAAGCTTGCGTTATTCGCTTAGCAGCCTCTCAATCATCGAAGCAAATGCCGGCCGCGTGATAAAGACACCGATTGTGACGCCGATAATTGTTGTTACTGCAAACCCCCGAATGAGGCCTGCGCCCGCGTTCCATAATGGCAGCATTGCCGCCACTGTTGTCGCGTATGCAGCAAACACGATGCCGAACGCGCGCTTGATCTTCTCCTTCCAGTTCAGGTATTGATTGGATTTCCTCAGCGCTTCATCAGTGATGACAACCTGATCGTCTACGCCAGTGCCGACAGCGGCAATGATGCCTGCGATGCTCGCAAGATCGATGTTCCACTGGATCAATGCTGCAGCACCCAGCGTCAAAATAATCTCGCAGAGGCTGATGAACAGCATGGGGATCACGACCTTCAGCTTTCGGTAGCGGATGAAAACAACGACGGCAACTGCGGCAAATGCAAGCAGGACAATAAGAATTGAGTTCTTCACGAGCTCCTGGCCGATGAGCGGACTAATGGTGTCGAGCTTTACGATTTCGAGCTTGAGCGGCAAGCTTCCGGTAATCAAAATTGTCTGCAGCTTGTTCATCTGCTTGATGGCATTTTCATATGCGTCCTGCTCTGTTGCACCATAGCCTGGGCCGGAGATTGCGATCTGCGTCTGCTTCTGTCCCTTGAGATCTGCGGAAATCCTGAGGCTGTCGACTTGCTGATCATCAAGATAAAGGTCGAGGGATTCGCTCAGATACTCGTCAGTATCAGTCAGGTTGACTTCAAGATTCTTTGTCAGTTCAGCCTGTTGAGCTGCTGCGCTTTCGCTGAGCGTAATTGCGAACTGGAACCTGCAGGTGTATTGGTTGCCAGCCACTTGCGTACATGGCGGAATAACACCCGAGCAGCTGCCATCATTCCTGCAGACAAAGACGACATCACCCTTGCCGCCGATGAATGCGACGCCATCGCCGATCCTTGCCTCAAACTTTCCCTGGTTTGAGATGAGGTCGCGAACTTCCTCGCGCGTTGCGCCTGCAATCTCGATCAGGATAAACTTGTTGCCTGCAAGGTCGCTTGCTGGACGAATTTTCAAGTCCGCAAGACCGTAGACATTGAGGCGGTTATTGAGAACGTCAATCATGTCTGTGACTTGCTGGTCAGTCACCTCTGTTTCTGCAATTGGGCGAAGCAGGACACGAGTGCCGCCGGCAAAGTCAAGGCCCTTCCTGATATTTGTTGTCTGCGCTTCAACGACGACAAGTCCTGGCGGATGTGAGAGCAACGTTGCGTATTCCTGCTTGTTTGTCTTTAGCATGAATTTCTGCTTTGGAAAAAGCGTTCTTGTGACGTTTTCAAGATCAGCATCGGAAGCAATGGTCATGCTGTTGATGGCGCTGATCTTCATCCCCTGCTTGAGCGTGGTATTTCGCAGATCTCGATCGATACTCCTGATGGCGAGATCCTTGTACGAGAACCCCAGCGTTCCGATGGTCTCGTAGCGGTGCATTCCTTGATCGGTTTCGAGCGCAATCTTTGTTGTTGGGAACTGCAGCGCGCTCAGCGCGGTCTTGTAGTCCTGCAAGGTTTCAACGGATGCATCGTTGAACGACAATACCTTCTCGTTCGGCTCTACGCCAATATCTAAAAGCTGCTGATCAGTGACTGACTTGATTTCAACGCCCTTCGCCCATGGATTTGGCTTTATCGCAAGGAGCGCCAAGGCTAACGCAATGAGGAGTATCCACATTCTGACCGTCATGAATTTCTTAGGCATTTTGAGGCTGCATCTTTTTGTTTGCGTAGGCGAGGAGGATTGGCGCGTTCATGAAATACGTCATGATAATATCGACAAAAAGACCGATGGTGATGATGAGAAACATTTCCTTGAAGACTGGCGAGGTTGCGAAGATGTATCCCAGCAGGACTGCCACAATTGAGGTTACTGTCATGGTCAATCCGGTCTTGATGGAGCTGATGACGCCTTCAACTGGCGTTGCCTCGCGCTTCTTGAGGACGCGCGTGGTCTGCAATACGTCGGTATCGATGGAGTAGCCTATGAGCATCAAGAACGCGGCTACGCCTGCTGACGAGATGTGCACGCCAAGAATGTTGACGAAAGCCATTGTGACGATGATATCAAAAAGCGCTGCAAGCACTGCTGCAACACCGGGAATGAATGAACGGAAAAAGACAAAGACGACAATAGCCATGAAGACGAAAGAGAATATCATCGCCCGAATCATTTGCGTGTAAAATGCAGAACCGACTGATGAACCTGTGACCTCGATTGAGAAGTTCTCATCAGTAAGCGGCATACTGAAAAACTGTTCCAGCGCCTGCTTGAGAGTATTCTCGTCAGATTCTGGAACTTCGACGACAACGCCGATTTGCCTGCCAGATCCGAACTCGGCAAGGCGCTTGACTGCGACGCTCTTGAACATTGACGCAAGCGTGCTCTCAAGCTGGTTGATGTCGATTGGCTGGTCTGTGGAGATCGTAGCGACAATACCTCCTTGCAAGCTCACGTCCTTGATGAAAACGTCGCCGGTTTTCGCTACCTGATTGACGAGAACTGCGACTGCGAATATGACAAGCACAAGCGGCGCGACGAGAAGCTTCTTGGAGTGCTGCGTGTAAATCGCTTTAAGACGTTCAGTGATATCCATGGGTGTGGCTAGCCTGAAATGGTTTTTAAGCCTATCTGCAGCGAAGAAATCTCAGCGACTTCAGTCCTGAGTAGTTCACGCTTTGTCACTCACTCATGATAATGTTTATATAGCTTGAGTTTCTGTTCCTTATTGAAAGAGAGGTTGATGGCATGACGTCACGGTACTGGATTCTTCTGACAACACTTGTTGTTCTTGCCGGCGGCCTTTTTGCGCAGACGTTTATCACTCCGAACCTTCGCCTCTCGATAACCAACCCCAGCGTCCGTGAAGGTTCAGTTGTCGAGGAGAATGTTTTGCTGACGCTGACTGGTCCGTTCTCGGCGATGACGTTTTTGCGGGCCGAGCTTGGCAACATTACTGCAAAACGAAAATTGACTGAAATTTTTGGCGAGATGTCCATTGCTTCCGAGGTTGCAGAAGGGGCGCTTGCTGCAGTGAACCCCGCGCCAGCGAAGACGTTCAGCTTCAACGCTGCAGGAAAAGATTATTTCTACCTTCGATTGCCGAAAGGCTCTGAGATCGACGACGTTGATCTTGCGATCAAGGGCCTTGAAAATGTTGGCAGTTATCCAGTGTCGCCTGCATTAGACATCGGTGATGATGATCATGTTGAATGGCGATTTGCCGGTAGCTTGAGCAACTTTGGAAGCTTCCTGATGCCTCGGGGATTGCAGGAGGGCAATGAAGCAGGCGTTGTCAATGTGCTGAACAGGGAGGATTATTTTTGCGAAGTGATTAACCTGACAAATGCGAAGGACTTTGAGGTGCATGCAAAGTACGCGAATGGTGAGAACGTGCACGGCGCGAACTTGACAGCGGTGATTTTTTCTTTTAGCGGCAGCGGAAATACTGTTCAAGCGCAAGGAGGCGCGAACACGTGCGCAATGCCGGAAGCAACGAACGAACTCTCGTATAGAAGCTGCATTATCCGGTTTACGACGTTCATCCAGGGTGAACGACTGGCGTGCGTGTACAACAAGAACTTTGGCAACGGCAATCTGCAGCAGTATCGCCTAGCGAGAGATGACGCGCCTGGCGGGGGATATCGCTGCGATCGACTGCAGAGCGGACAGACGACGTGCCAGAGCCAGATTGCAGATTTCTTTATCAAGGTGAAACCTGGAATATATGCTGGTGCATTGCAACGCGAGGCGAGCGTTGACGAGGGAAGGACAGAGTTTGTTTTCGAGCGCGAACTCAGAGACTACTTGCGCGAATGCATGCTCATCGATGCTGTCAACTGCCTTGTTCCCGTGAGCGTTATCAGCAGAAGCAAAGGAGTTTTGTATCTTGATGACCTCAAGATTCGCTATCAAAACAGGGGGTCGCAGTTTGTTGAGACGATGCTGCATGATGCCACGGGGAGCGCGGGCTTTGTTTCAAAGGTCGGAACCACTGACCTCATGAACGGCACGAATATTACACTCGTGATTCCGCTGCACACACTTGGACTTGTTGCGCCTTCAGTTTCTTCTGACAGAAACATGACGCTGGTTGTCGGGCTTGATCCTGGCCCATCGGTACAAGCGACCATACAAATAACTCGGGCGCTTGGCAACGCCACGGGAAACACATCTGTGGGGCAGACCATTGACGCGTACAAGGACATCATATCCAACATTCTGGAGCAACATAGCGGTCTTTTTTCTGCGCTGGGCAACAAGGATAAGATTGATGACGCTCTTGAAGAACTTGAAACGATTCGCGGCCGATGGGTGACGCTCATGAACAGCAACCGCAGCGAAGGCCAGAAAGCAAGCGAGGCTGCAGAGATGATGGAGACAGCAACGTCGCTGCTCAAGACCATGCCTCGCGCAGTTGTTGTCACGAAGAGCGTCAGCGACGTGATCACGCCAAGCCTTGAGGACGTTCGTGAGGATATTCTTTCTGAGCGAGATGAACAAGCGCGCCAGAGAGTCTACGAGCTCCAAAGCTCATTGTCAGTGAATGGCAAAGCAGAAGCGTTTGAGGCAGTATACTTCGATGACGCAAAGGATGAAGGGACGCTGATCAGCAAACAGATTGCCGGCGCAGATGAAGGGTATTTTGTCGAGATCATTCCTGCTACAGTTGCAACAGCGAACGAGATCTTGTTTGCGAATGAACCTGAGATTGTTAAACAAAGCGGGCCATTTATTGCGCGGTGGCCCTCAAGCATTGGAAGCATCAAGTACGTCGTGAAAGACGACGTTGTTGAGAGTTTAAATGAACTCAAGACCATATTCGTGCCGAGCGCGCTTCCAGAAGAACCGCGGCGAGAGCCATTGGCAGTGTGCGGTGATGGCGAATGCAGCGTTCTTGAAGCCAACGGCGAGCGAGTTGCATTGGAGGACAGGTACAGCTGCCCGCAGGACTGCAAGCCACGCTATCCATGGAGCGTTCCGCTGATTGCGACTTTATTGATTCTTGCGATTGTGCTCTATGTTAATTTTTACAAAGGGAAGTACAGCTTCAACCAGGTTTTCAACAAGGGCGCAGCACCTGCTGAAAAGAAAGAGAAAACGCCGTTCATCTCGAAGCGGGACGAGGAGGGCATCAAGGGCTATATCCAGGCATCATTGAGCAAGGGATTCAACAAACAAAGGATCACTGAGGCATTGCTTGTGAAAGGATGGACGAAAGAACAGATTGAATACGGGTTCAAGCAGCTGCGACGATGAGGCTCATCATTTTCCTTGCTGCGATCGTGATTTTTCTTGCAGTAGTTGTTGAGGCACAGGTGTGCAATGACGGCGAACAACGACTGTGCGGTTATCCGTCTGTTGGCGAATGCCGTTCGGGCGTGCAGAACTGCGAGAGCGGCCAGTGGGGAATTTGTCTCGGCGGTGTTGGACCGACGGAAGAGATATGCCATGACAACAAGGACAACAACTGCAATGACCGCGTTGATGAAGGGTGCGAGTGCCGCGAAGGTGAAACAAGAACGTGCGGACCTGAGCAAGAAGTTGGCGTTTGCAGGTTCGGGCGACAGACGTGCGCGAATGACGCGTGGGGATTGTGCTTGAATGCAACGCATGCATTTCCGAATGAACTCTGCGGAGCGAACGGGAGCGGCAACGGACTGGATGACGACTGCAACGGACAAGCTGATGAGGGATGCATTGTGCGGACGAATGCGACGTCGAATAACTGTTTCAACGGCATCAAGGACGAGAACGAACAAGGCGTTGACTGCGGCGGACCTTGCAGGCGCTGCGCGACGTGCGATGACAATATCCAAAACCAGAATGAAACAGGCGTTGATTGCGGCGGACTTTGTCCACCGTGTCCCGGCTGTGAGGATGGCATAAAGAACCAGGGTGAAGAATCTGTTGACTGCGGCGGGCCATGCGAACCGTGTGTGAAGCTTGAGGACACTGATGACGATCATGATGGATGGGCATATTCTGTGGAGCTTGCGCGAGGAACAGATCCAAACAATGCTGATACTGATGGCGATGGTGTTGATGACAAGAAAGACACGATGCCCCTCTGCCCGAATACTGCGTGTGATGTACGCTATGGCGAGACGGCGAAGAATTGCCGGGAAGACTGCGGAACGAAAAGGCCTGTTGCCACTGTCGTTATCGTTTTTATTCTTCTTCTTCTTTCTGTGATTGGCTGGAGGCTCTATCGAAAGATGAGCAGGCGTTCCCTGGCGACGGAAGAGCGCTCGAGACGTGCACCTTCGATTGATGTTGCGAAGTACAAAGAGCTTGAGGGGCGGCTTGCGAAGGAGAAGAAAAGCGCTATGGAAGACCGGTTGGAGAAGTCGCTGAAGAAATTCGAGAAGTTCATGAAGAAATAATTTACGACAAATAACAAGTTTTATAAGATTCTTTCAACGGCTCTTTCTCATGCGTCGATAGTTCAATGGCTAGAATCCCAGCCTTCCAACTAAACTTTTAAAAAAAGTTTAATCAAAAGGCGAGGATAGTTGGGGATCCGGGTTCGACTCCCGGTCGACGCATCTACCATTGGGCTTGCTTGAACACAGACTTTGCTTCAACGACGTAGTTATAAATAGAGTTCACAATTAGTCCTATCACCTTCATCGCATCTGAAGCCTCAAGATCCCTTGTAACCACACAATAAAAAATTCTCGTCATGCCAGTGTATAGTATGCCGCAATCATTAAAATCTTTTCCTGTATTTGAATAACGAGCACCGAATTTGTGAGCGACAATTACATCTGCTGGAAGGTTCGCAACTTCTGTTAGATTAAAAACAGTATCTGTCAGCAGCGATAGAATATATTCTGAATGTTCTGGCTCCAGTAATGCAGAAAGGTACAAGCTTGAAAAAATGTTTGCCATTGCTTTGACATTGATTTGATCAAGATATATTTGTTTGCGCCCTTTCTTGGGGAGGCTATTTTCTTGAGAGTAATAGTCTAAGTAGAATGTGAAAAAGGAAAGGTCCCGGGCAGACATTTCATTCACATAAGGCTGCAACATCTCAAATGCTGTATTATCTGAGTCTCTTAGCATTTTCTCAAATACCTGACGCAAAGGAAGCTCAGTTGCATTTGACAAATAGAGATCACCAAAATCTTGCCGTCGATCATCATCCCTCAGAGGGACCATCGTGTCGAAACGCAATTCACCGTGCTCAATTCTTTTTATGATCAAAATCGCAGTATAAAGCTTGTTCAAGCTTGCAGGATAAAATTGTTGTTCCTCATTAATGCCCATAGAAGCGCCGTCACGAAGGTTCAATACATACACTGAAACGTTAAGCTGGTTCTTCTTGATAAATTTCAATAGATTTGTCTGCAACGGCTCAAAATTAAAGATTAAATGGCTTTTTGGTTCAAGCAGGCCGGCGTATACCCTTAGAGACAATAACCCTTGTTTTTTCCCCTCTTTCTCGACACGCGGATCATGTACCTGATTAAAAACAAGAGCTGTTGCGAGTGCTAGGATTATCAGTGTCTCAACCACAATTACCCATTTTAGCTTCATCGGTCAGGATGTCCTTTTCTTTATCATAAAAACTTGCGAGGGGCTTGGATATTGGTATGGCCTCCACCTTGCTATTACTTACTACTATTGAGTCTCCTTCCGCAATGTATAAAAGCTTCGGTTTCGTGCCCTGAAGATGCCGGCAACGAAGAAACCAAAGGAGCTTGCTCTTGTCTTGGGTGGTTGTTTGCTCTTACTCCTCGTGCTGTTCTTTTTCAAGAAGCACATACCCTTGATGCCACCGTGAATTCTGCTTTGCGTGGGCTTCTTAACGCGGAATCTGGCCGCAATGTTTATATACTAGAACATATATGTTCTAACTAAGCCTTGTTT
>CAYJXL010000049.1:0-4381 GCA_964374125.1 Candidatus Woesearchaeota archaeon
CCATAATAACATTAAGTAGAGACTCGAGTACCGATATATCCTTGATCTTCAATAGTTTTGGCAGGTCTCGATAAATAATCTTCTCTACGATACTCTCCTTGATGTATTTTCTTATTACGTCCTTCTCCGCGTTGTTTACCATCTCAGGAAAACCGCAGGTCAGCATGAATTCACGGAACAACTTTAGCAATTCCTTTTTGTAGAGCCCAACTGGCTTGAAGCGAACACCCTTGAAATTCAGAAATTCCTTGAACGAAAGCGGTTCTACTTTGAACTCAAACATTCTTCCCGCTAGTGTTTCTTTTGCCTTTTTTCGCAGAAACAACGATTCTGACCCTGAGATAATGATCTTTATGGTTTTTCCGAAGGTGTCATAGAGCGTCTTTAACTGGTTCTCCCAGTTGCGCAGCTTTTGCAGTTCATCGAGCAAGAGCACATACTTCCCCTTCCTCACATCGTTTTCTACCATCTCTTCGTACTCTTTTAGTATCACCCTGATGTCGGTTTCTCCAAACTCGTCAAACGAAAAATAGATGATGTTCGTCGGGTGAAAGCCGCTTCTGAGCGCGTCCTCGACAATCTTGAACATGAGTGTTGTTTTCCCAACCCGTCTGAGACCGGTTAATGCAATAACCTGAGGCAAGCGCATAAACTTCTGAAGCTCGTTATAGACGTTTCTTTCCTTGAATTCAAGCGCAAATGCCGCTTTCCACCAGGGATTCATATCTTGGAGGGCTTCCGTAATACTTGTCATATACATATAACCTATTATCGATTTTATGTTAATTACAACTAACATAGAGTTTATAAAAGTTGCGGTTGCGTTGCGAGCGGAGTAGTGTCGGAACCTGCGCACCGAACTGGCTTCTGGTACGTGAATATTTTACACGTTACTGGTTGCTCCATTGATGAACCGAATGTAACACCTGTTTCTCGGCCTTACGGTAGAAAAGCATTTATACTTTCGCTGCGTGCGTGGGGACTATGCCTGATCTCTTTAAGGACATGCTGAAAGATTCTGAAAGCCTTTTTCTCGATGAGATGGCGTTGGATCCCGAATACATGCCTAAGATGATAAAGTATCGGGAGATGCAACAGAAGTATATTGCGGAGTGCATCAAGCCTCTGCTTCAGAAACGGAACGGTAAGAACCTATTGATTGTCGGATTGCCAGGGATCGGGAAGACTGTGGCAGTGAAGCACGTTCTTGATGAATTACGACAGGAGACGGAGGAGATTGTTTCTCTTTATGTCAACTGCTGGAAGAAGGACACGCCCTACAAGATTGCGCTGGACTTGTGCGACCAGGTGGACTTCAAGTTCGTGCACAATCGGGACACGTCCGAGCTGTTCAAAGAAGCTGCGAAGATCCTGAATCGGAAATCTGCGGTGATCGTGCTGGATGAAGCAGACAAGCTTGCGGACGATGCTGTATTTTACTCTTTGATGGAGGATATTTACCGGAAGACGATTATCTTGATCACGAACGAGGGGGAGTTTTTGGCGAGAGTGGACCAACGCATACGGTCGCGATTGTTGCCGGACATACTGGAGTTCAAGCCGTATAACTACGTGGAGACAAAGGGTATCCTGCACCAAAGGGTGGAGCATGCGTTTGTGCCTGGCGTCGTTAGCGGAGAGGTATTGGAGACTGTTGCGGAAATGACATTCAAGGCGCAGGACATCCGCGTGGGATTGCATCTGCTGAAAGAATCTGGAAATCGCGCGGAGGCGAAGTCATCGCGAAAGATTTTGCGCGAGCACCTGGAACCAGCGCTGCAGCAATTGAAAGAATTTCATGTCAAGAGCGTCAGCGACCTGGATGCGGATGAGAACTTGATCTTAGACTTGGTGAAAGCGCATACGGGCACGTCGACAACGCATATCTATAAACTTTACAAGGAGCGCGGCGGGACAACGTCATATTCGAGCTTTCAACGCCGATTGAAGACTTTGGAGCAGGGGAAGTTCATTACGTTGCGGGCGCTGAATACTGGACAGCCTGGACGGTCGACGTCTGTTGAGTACGGATTCAAGAGGCTGGATGAGTTTTGAGTTGTCACTTTCGAGTTAACAGGTGATTTTTTATATTGCGCTTCTGTTTCTATTTCATGCAACAGAAAGAAATCGTGATCATTGCGGTTGTTGTTCTTGGGGCTTTGTTTTTTTATTCTTCTGGTGGGGGGACTGATCCTCAACAATCCCTCTCAGGACAGCACTATAAAGAACCCACATTTTGCGAATGTTATGTTGGGCCGTGGGAGGATCTTGTCGTTCCTTGCAAGGAAGATTATCCTTGCGGAGGTTATTGCATTGTACGGTTATTTGTTGATGCTGCTGGTAACTACGTTTATCCTGGTATGAATTATCTCCCTGTTCTGCCTCTCAGTCAGGTATATGGGCGACGTGAATGCGAGAGTGTATCCTCTCCTCGGTAACCTTTCTGAATACTCTTCACTCTTCAGGTGCGCACATGCGCTATATAAAGACGTTGCTTCTTCTTTACTTGCATGGAGGTGATGACGATGATTTCGGAATACATTCGGCGATGGAAGGAACAGCGGATGACAGCGGAGCTTCGGAAGTATCCGCTTGCAGTAGCAGTTGCGGAGAAACACATCGTATTAATGAAGCATAACATCGTGCTTCGCATCTAGTAATCTGGCATGCCGTCGACAGCCTGCAGGATTTCGGCGGCGGTTTTTATTTTTTCGATGCAGCCATAGCGGCCGCAGTACGGACATTGCTTGTCGAGGGCTTTTTGGGCTGTTTCGAACTTGTAGTTGCAGCCGGTGCACTTGTAGCTAGTGATCTTCTTGATTTCCCTGTTGATGAGATTCTCTGTTGGCTCTTTTGGCTTTTCGCTTGCCTTGAAGAAGAATGAGCGCGGCTTTGGCAGTGGCTCGTCTTTGGTGTTTTTACTGTGCTGCCGATTGTAGCAGTTGATGCAGACCCAGCCGCGGCCTGTTTTATCAGCGCGGAGATCTTTTATTTGCGTGCTTGTAGAACACTTTGGGCATGTGATCGTGTCCACGCCGTCCTCCTTTTGGGTTGTTTTTGAAAAATGAAAACTATGGGATTATTCATCCCCTGTGTCATCGTCATCATCTTGATCTTCGTCGTCTTCATAGTCTTCTATGGCTCGATGCTGGTTCAGGCCAAAGAGCCTGTTCATGATCTCTTCCATTATCTGCATTTTTTCCAACCTCCTGAATCACTTGATTATTAAGGTTTGATGATGTGGATGCACGTCCTTTTTATAGTTTTCTATGGACTTTATCGCGGTTTTACGGTAGTGGCATAGGCTTATATAGAAGTTTTGTTAGCGTAAGGTTTATGGGGGGCATGAAAGTAGTTGTTGGAGTTGTTCTTGCTGTCTTTTTATTTGTGCTTGGATCTTCTGAGGTGCTTGCGGATCCGCCAGGATGGAGCAATGACACGAGGTTGACGTTTGATCCTGCGCTTTCGATGGATCCCAGGGTAGCTACTGATTACAATGGTAATGCGCATGCTGTATGGTCTGATTTTCGAGGCGGATTTTCTCAGATTTACTATACCAAGATAGATGGTTTTAGCGGGAACATTGTGGTGGGTGAGCGGAGGATCGTTGATGCAGAAAGTACAGATGCATCGTTAGTTACTGACTCGGTAGGTGATGTTCGTGTTGTTTATCGTCGATACCAAAACAATTGGCAAATCTTTCATACACAATTGGACAACAATGGGACTGTTGGCCAAACGCGTCAAGTTACTTCATTCGATAACTACCACTCAATTATGCCCGTAATAACGTCTGACCTGCGAAATACCTTTCATGTGGCGTTTCAAAGCGGGCCAGATGGTACAACCCGTGCGGTTCACTACCTTGGATTGAACAACGATGGAACAGTAAGGATAGGGCCTGTTCGAGTATCACTGTTCCTGAATGTTCCGGAACATATCTCCATAGGAACGGATACGCTCAATGAAATTCATCTCGCTTGGCATGATCCTCGAGAAGGTGATCCGGAGGTTCATTATTCTAAGATGAGCTATGGTGGTGTCGTCCTTGTTAATGACCTAAGAGTTAGCGCTTTGGGCGGTGCTTCTCAGAATCCGTCTCTTGCAGTAGACCGCAATAATCGTGTTCACATGGTGTGGGAAGACTACCGCGATGGGGACTTTGAAATCTATTACACTCAACTGAGCAATAATGGCACCACACTCGTTGATGATTTGCGGTTGACACATAGCATCGGTGGCTCTCGAAGACCTTCACTTGCAATAGGTCGGGATGGAACTATCTATGTCGTTTGGAGCGACTCGAGAGATGGAAATGCGGAGATTTATTACACTCAACTGAGCAATAATGGCACCACACTCGTTGATGATTTGCGGTTGA
>CAYJXL010000049.1:4481-8853 GCA_964374125.1 Candidatus Woesearchaeota archaeon
CAACTAGCACTTCTGACTCTCATAGCCCAACACTCGCTATTTCGAATGATCGCACCCGTATTCACGTCGTGTGGGTTGATGAACGCGATGGCAATCCTGAGCTTTATTATAAGTATAGGCTAATAAACCTGCTTCCAGAGTTGCAACCTATCAGTGCTAGGCAGACTAATGAAAACCAATCATTAACAATACAACTTAATGCATCCGATCCAGAAAATGATACTCTTACATTCAGCACTAACGCAGCCTCAATACTGCCAAGCCTGTTTTTATTTAACACTACAAGTGGCTTATTCATCTGGACTCCAACGTTTCGTGATGCTGGCGTTTATCGCGTGACATTCAGCGTTTCCGATGGTATTAATACTGATAGCGAGACAATTAACATCACCGTCAATGATGTTAATCTTGCACCAGAACTTCAGCCAATACCTCTTCAATCACTAACTGAAAGCCAATCTCTCACGGTTCGCCTGAATGCGACGGACTTCGACAGTGATCCTTTGACGTTTTCAACCGACGCAGGAACGATTTTGCCAAGCAACTTCACATTTGACGGGCAGACCGGCGCGTTTCGGTGGCAAACGACGTACACTGATTACGGAACCTATAATGTGACATTTGCGGTAAGTGACGGACAATTAGAGGATCGTGAAATTGCGACAATTAATGTCCGCGATGCGCAACTTTCGAACCTGCTGGCGGTGGGAGCTCCAGTTCTTGGGAATACCGTGCGCTTAATTTTGTCTGACCGGACTGCAGCAAACCAACCGTATGTCTTGGTGCTGTCGACAGAGGCTGAGCCCCCGATTCTCTTGCCAGACGGGCGCGCTATTGGCTTGCAGCCGAACATGGTGTTTGCCACATCACTCTTCGTTCCAACACTTGTGGGCTTAAGGGACTCGGTCGGCATCTTCAACACGCTAGGGAATGCGCTGGCGACGTGGACTGTTCCGAATGTTCAAGAACTCATCAATCAAAACGTGTATCTTGCCTTTGTTTCATTAGACACAGTGCAACCTGGAACGAGGAGCATCATCTCAATTTCGCCTGTTGTTGCGATGACTATTGTCAACATGACGCAACCATAATCTCAGACTGTAAGCTGCTTTTCCTTCTTGTACAACCTTCGATAATGACCGTACTTGTCCTCAGGAGAATACTTTGCCGGCTTTGACGTGACAGCAACGCCATTGCATTTCGGACATTTTTTCTCCATCGTGTAGAGATGACAGGACTTGCAGAACAAGATCTCGATTTTCATTTTGACAGCTCAGCTTCGCCTTCATGCGCCTTCATGTCTTTTATGATCATGCCTGCTACTTCGTCGATGACTGCCTGCGCAGCCTTGTAATCATTGCCCACGACGGTGACGCGTTAGTTTGGGGCGCCACGGTACGTAAAGGATACCCTATATTTTTTGTTCTCTGCAACTTTCAAGGCGTTCATGAGCGATTCCTTGATGATTTCAACACCATTAGGCAAACGACACTTGATGCTGAGGTTCTTTATTATCCTGATTTCGGGGGGCTTGAAGCGTGCAACGACCAGCTCGACGATTTCCTTGGCAATTTTCTTGTCGATGCTGATGTCGTTGAAAAGACTTGGCTCGACTGCCAGCTGGCGGAAACACGCGTGGAGGGAGCCGTACTTGTCGATGATCTTCATGCCAACGTCCTTGTAGAATGCGGCAAACGGCATCTTCAGCGATTGAGCGACGATTTCCAGGATCTTCTCTGATTTCTGCTCGAGCTTGAGCCCCTCGTTCTTCTTGATGCGCACAGAAGTGGTGACGCGGCGCAGGGAAAGCTCGATGTGGTTGCGCTCGGTATTGATGCGGAGCACCATGCAGATGATCTTTTTGCCTTCACGAACGTACTCGCGGATCGTTCGTATGCGGCCTGGAGCAATTTCAGAGATGTGAATGATGCCTTCGCGATCCTTGTACTCATCGAGCGTCACAAATACAGAATTATGAAGAATTTTCTTGACTGTGCAAAGCACAATTTCCGAGGCTGCCGGGAACCCTTCTTTCTTGAACTGCATTTTATGACAGCACTTCCAGTATTCGCGCCTTGATCTTGCCCTTGCCGCCTGATGGCTCAGCTAACGGCTTCTGGCAGACGAGACAATCGATGATAGTGGCTGGCTTGCCGTAGATGATCTGTTCATTCTTGCACTTCGAGCAGCGGACTTTGACAAAGCGACTTTTCGGCTCGGGACTAAATTGTTTCATGCTTCTGGTGTCTGCTGAGCGTTTATAAAGATATCTTTGGCTGACGTTTAGATGAGAAAAGAAACACCTATGGGACTTCACAGTGATACGGCGAAGTCCGCAAGATTTATAAACTTCCATTCGTGCATGTGTCTTGATGAGTGAGGTTAAAATATTCAATGGGGGAAAAAGAGATCATCTCAAGATGCTTCTCACGGTTTTAACGGTTTCCCTGGGAATTCTCGTGGGTGTTATTGTGGTTTTTACGCATGATAACCCGTCGATTACCGGTTACAGCGTGTTCAGCGGCACGTATGGTGGCGCGTCACCGTTCATCATCGTGTTCCTGCTTCTTGTGATCATCGCAATGTACGTGAAGCTTCATAGAGAATAGTTCTAGCACGTTTAACCTGCGTCTTCTGGTGGCTCGTTAAGGTAGATCTTAAACACCTGATTATCGAGCGTCAACAGGCCATAATCCATATTGAATCCATAAGAAAGCGTAGCATGCGTTCCGTCTCTTCCTTTTGAGTACATACGAAGCGGACTGATGACGCACATCTGTTTTGCAGGCCGCAAGTAAATGCTGCCGTCTTGCTCGTAGCCGACGTTCATATGCACCCTTGGCACGTCACCACCATTGTTAAAGTCGTGGAAATGTAGGTGGTTTTCAAGCTTTTTGATCATCAGCTCGAGCGCTGTGATTTTTGCTTCCTCGGTTGTGTCTGGCGTGATGATGATCTTTGTTGGCATTTTTCTTCCTCCATGTTGTCATCACACTCTTTTTAGAACGGTTGATTATTCGAACACAAGCTTCTTTGCGCGGAATCCCTTGCGCTGGACTTGCATTTTTCCGCAGACCGAGCACTTGAATCTGAGATCGTGCTTCTTTGAGGTCTTCTTGCCGGTCATCTTTGGCTTTGTTGGCTTGGAGCCCCAGCGACCCTTGTTGCCGAAGCCTTTTCCTAGTCCACGCTTCATGGCACGGGCGATTGAGCCTTTCTTGAGCAGGCCACGATCCCGCTTCTTCGCGATGCTGACTGCATGCTCTGTGTGCTTCTTGCAATGCGGACAATATCTATTGCGTTTCTTGGCTAATTTCACTTTTGACTTCCTCTGCCCGGGCGCTTTTAATCAAGGCGTCAGCGATCTGTGACGGGACATTTGCGACGTCCTCCTGCTCGAATGGACCATAGACATTCAGGTCTGGATCAACGAATTTCGGCACAGGATTGATGAACCTAACAAGCTTGTTTGCGCTTTCAGAAGGCATGGCGTCGGTTTTTATACTTTTCGGCGCTTCTGCGAGATTTGGCGGGTTTAGGGCGAGGATATTCTCGACGATGCCGCTGCGGTACATGTCGAGTATTTGGACGAGGTCACTGAATATCTTTTTTTCTTCTTCGATCATGTTTGTGGTTTCTTGAGCTCTTGAACGGGAAGCGAATGTTGCAAGGGTGATGATCTTGTGCTCGCGGCGCTCGTAGAGCTCGCGGAACATGCGCTTGATGTTTTCAAGCTCCTTCTGCGCTTTCTTCAGATCAAAGGCGAATGCTGCGCTCTTCTTTTCATGCGACTCGAGGAGCTTTTGCTTTTCGCGGAGGTAGTTAAGAATCTTTTCATAGAACTTTTTGTCTATCGGCTGGAGCTCTTGCGATACTTTTTCCTTTCGAAGAAGGTCATACAGTGTCTCGAAGGTGATGATGTCTGCCATATTACTGCCTAATCAATGGCGCCTTTTTGTAATGGATTGCTCTAGAGGTGTAAGCTAGCGCTCCGAATATAGCTGTTGTCAAAGGGAACATAAGGTGCGTGTCCTTTTGCAGCGCTGTTATCGCTTGGGCGACGTTGTTAAATATGATGATGCCAAGCGAAATGATTGATGCAGCAAAGAATGTAGCATCTATTGCGGATCTCGAGAATTTCATTTATTTCAACACTCCGCTCGCGATTAAAGCAGCCCAGACTATGCCGACGATGAACATCAGGAGACCTATAAACTGGATAAGATCAAGAATTAATTCTTTTCTTTGCAATTTCGTTAGCACGCTGCTCATGTTTTCCTGTTTTGGGGCTTGAGCTATATATGCTTTATGGTTGACTCAGTATCTCCGAAAGTACGGCGGCAATGCGTGCAGTCTCTGGTTGAGGACCGCA
>CAYJXL010000050.1:0-8577 GCA_964374125.1 Candidatus Woesearchaeota archaeon
CTACTTGCTTTTTTCTCTTAACTCTTAAGTAAAGAATTCACCTTCGGAGATACTGAACACGTCCTTACCTCAATTCGTTCTTCATCGCTCGCCAATAATAATGCTTCCAGCCCTCGCTGATGTCACCATAGCATCCAGCAGGCACGCCAGTGTGCGTAAAGGTCAACCGAGTGCCTCCACGAGTCTTTGTGAAATTAAACGTCGCTCGAGAATAATAGCTCGCTGGCCAACCATCCATCTTGGATCGCCACTGTTGAACGATCTTCTTGTCCGGAACCAATTGCACGTTCGTGCCGTGAAGACCTCCATCGAATATGGAAAATTTCTCGCCAACCCCACGGCTAATCTTCGCTCTGCTCTTAGTAAATTTCGCATGCTTTTTCTGATCCATCAATAATTCATACACATCGTGCGGATTCGCTCTGAATCTCACCACCTGTTTGATGGTTCTTGTTTTCATTGTTGTTTAGTTTCCAGGGCCCATAATATTTATAAAGATATCCCTGCGCATTCTGTTCAATGGAAACCATCGATGATTGGATTCATGAACTGCGTTCTTCAAGCAAGCTCATTCTCGTTGAGGGACAACGCGATAAAAAGGCGCTTAATGACTTGGGAATAACGAATATAGAAACCATCGCGCAAAAGCCTCTGTTTGCAACAGTGGAGAAGATCGCGCAACACGAGAAAGACGTAATTATTTTGACAGATCTGGACAATGAAGGCCGTAAGTATTACTCCTGCCTCAAACACAGTCTACAAAAGCATAGCGTCAAAGTTGACAGGAAATTCCGTGAATTCCTCTTCAAAAATACGACAATCACACAGATCGAGGGCATGAAAAAGTTTATATAATCAGCAAAGAACAAGAGAACATGGCACGCATGTCAAAAAAGGAGCACGAGCACGTGCACATCAATTTTAAAGTCGCAGTCATTGCTGTGTTTTTCTTCTTTCTATTGTTTGAGCTGCATGCCCCGGTGTTTAAGCCAAAAGCAACAGGCTACGCACCCATCGACTCTATGGGTCATTGGGATAAAATCGACAGAACACGAGGCTGCGACTGCCCTCCGGGAAGCGAGTTTGTCACAGCCGATGAGAACTCTTGCGACTGTTTCGATGGGCTAACTCAGAAAATCGTTACCATACCCCGGTATTAATCTCGTAGAATCTGGTAGAACGCATCATATATTGGTGTATCGGTGCTAAGCGCATTGAATGTTGCGCCAACGCTCGTTGCAACCCACCGCAACCGATTGACATGATCGGCAAGCTTCTCCATGTAGTGCTTTTTCAAGAAAGGTCCAATGAATGTTCTTAGGAAGCCTCTTGTCTCAAGATCCTTCAGCTTGAACTCGCCGCGCAGGTTCAGTTGCACTTCCATGGGGTCAAGTACCTGCACAAGCTTGATCTCATGATTCTTGAACCGATAGAGAACACGCCGGACATCCTCCGGATCATACAGGAAGTCGCTGACGATCACGATCATTGATTTGTGCTTGATGCATTTTGAATATCCGCTAAGCGCCTCCTCGAACTTGCTCATGCCCTCAGCTTTCTTGTTCTTTAAGTAATCAAGTGTTGCAATCAGTTGCCGCCGCCCGCGTTTCGGTGTGAACAGCTCAAACTTGTCTGAAAATGTGCTCAAGACAAACTTCTCATTTCGTTTCATTGCCATGTACGCGAATCCGATGCCAACCATCGAAGCGTAGTCAAACTTCTTCAGTGCCTCGCTGCCAAAGTCCATTGACGCGCTGCTGTCGATTAGCACATGGACAACAAGGCTTTTCTCTTCCTCATAGCGCTTGATGTGCAACTTGTCAGTCCTGGCAAAAACCTTCCAGTCGATTCTTCTGAAGTCCTCGCCAGGGCTGTACATGCCATGATCCTTGAAGATAAGGCCCTGGCCAATTTGAATGCTCGGTCGCTCTCCAACGTAATTCGAAGTTACTCTCTTGTTGATAATCAGGCTGAGCCTGTCCAGATGCCTGAGAAAGTCGGTTTCAATCATTTCAGGAGATAGCTGATGACATCGTCCTCGCCAAAGTTGTTTCGCTCTGCTTCAAAGTTGAGAATGATTCTGTGGCGCAGGATGGGATATGCCATTTCTTTGACATCGTCCTTCGTCACGTAACTGCGCCCCTCAAAAACCGCGTTCGCCTTTGCAGCCATGATCATCCCGATGCTTGCCCTTGGGGACGCGCCATACTCGATGAGTTCTTTGCGCTTTCGCGACTTTGTCACAAGCTCGACCGCGTATTTCTTGATGTCGTTTGCAACTGGCATCTTTCGGACAAGGTCCTGCATCTTCGAAAGTTGTTCCTTGGTAACAATCGGTTTCAGGTCGGGGTTCTTCAGGATATCCGTATACCGGGAAACAATCTCAACCTCTTCATCAAATGATGGATAGTCAGTTTTTACCTTGAATAAAAATCGATCGCTCTGGGCCTCTGGCAATGGCATTGTTCCTTCCTGCTCGATTGGGTTCATAGTTGCTAGGACAAAGAACGGCTTGTCAAGCTTGAACGTCTTGTTCCCGACCGTCACTTGTTTTTCCTGCATTGCCTCAAGTAAGGCTGACTGCGTTTTTGGGCTCGCACGGTTTATTTCATCAAACAGCACAATGTTCGCAAACACCGGGCCAGGCTGAAACTTGAAGTCCCTCTTTCCATCCTTTTCCTCGAGCACATACGTTCCCGTAATGTCAGAAGGCATCAGGTCAGGCGTGCCTTGGACTCTTGAGAACTTCATGTCCATCAATTGAGCCAACGTTCGCACAGAAAGCGTCTTCGCCAGTCCTGGATATCCCTCAAGCAAAACATTGGAGTCGCACAAGAGCGCAAGCACAATCTGCTTGATGGTGCTTGTTTGTCCAACGATAACCTTCGCAACATTTTCCATGATGCTTTGAAGGCTAGCCTTGATATCGCTAAAGATTTTTTCTGTCATTATCGTCGTTCACTGTTGGCGTACTCAGCCAGCTTCTTTAGGTACTGCTTGATGAGCTCGCTCTCCTTCCTTTTAAATTTGTCTTCATACGACTTGTCAGGAGCTGCGCCGATGTCCTTGATCTGGCTCTGCTCGTCAAAACCAAGATCATGAGTGTCTTGCGGGTCGCGAAGGTTTGCTTTGTTTTGTTCAGGGTTGATCTCCAGCTCAAGGTTTTCAGTTCCGAGCGCTACGACCCCCCGCTCGCCGTAGATGTTGCGATCAGTCGCTCGTTCAAAATCGCCGTCATAATTGACTTCACCAGCGCCCCCCCTGCTCGTGTCCTTCGTCACAGCCCCGGTCGGCAACATTCCCTTGAAATCTGCAAAGTTGATGCTGAATGCCGAAAACGCGACAAGCAGAAACGACAGGCAAAATATTCCAAAAAGCTTGTAAGTAGTCACGCGATTGTCAATGAACGCCGATGTTCGCATTTCGCGCGTCTTGGCGACAACATTCTCCTTGAGGCTTCGCACAACTTCGTTGTTTGTATGCATGTTGTCAGAGACCGTTCGCAGTTGCCATCGGAATTCAGGCACCGCTTCCTCAATGTCTTTGTAGCGTGTCTTCATGATGATTCGGTAAATCATGAAGAAAAGATACGCTCCGCTGGGAACAGCAGCATACATCCATGATCTCTTGAGGAACAAAAGCGCTGCCGCGCACGCCAGGAAAATAATGAGCGTATTCATGAAGCTATGAAAAAACTTCGTAAAAACCATGGCACGCCGTAGATCTCTCAGTGCTGCGCGTACTTGGTCCATCTAAATGCAGTCCTCCTTGTCCTCGAAGTCGTCGTCTTCAATGCAGTCAATGAGGTCTCTAACGCGTCGCTCCTTCTCTTGGACAACGAGCTTCAGGTCGTCGAGTTCAGCTTCCTTGTCCTTGACTTTTTTCTCAAGATCTTTGATTTGGCCTTCAAGATTTTCTTTAAGATCAGCGAGGCCGGAATACTGGGTGCTTAGGTCAGCCTCAACGCGTTCCTTGAACCGGAGCTTCGTTTCTGTCTCATTCAGGTTCTTTGTTAGGTTCGCAAGCCGAAGCTGCGTCAGCTCAAGATCATGGACTCTTGTTTCGTACTCTTCTGCGAGCACGCTGAACTTCTGCCGGTAAAAAAGCGATAGGCCGATGATTGCAATCAAGCACAGCCCGATCACCACAAACATGCCGAAATTAGTGTCCCGCTTGAGGTATTTGCCCTGGCTCTTTAGACCCTTGTCTTCCCGCTCAAAGAAAGGCCCATGCTGCTTAAGAGCTTCTATTTCACGGTTAATGCGCTCCAATTCCTTATGCCGGCGCTTTTCTAGCCATTTGCCCATCTTCATTGTTCAAACCATACTATCCTCATCTGTTTTTATATTTTGCCATCTTCCTGACGAATATCTCAAACAAGAAGAAGATAAGCGCCGCCAAGGCAAGGTGCCAGCGGTAGTACCACTTTTGGAACGACGTTCGTTTTGACTGCTCCCGGACTGCTGCGGTCATGCCGTCAATGTCTGCAGGGTTAAACATCTCCCCCCCAGTCCCAGCAACCAGCGCACCAAGGTCTGGACTGAGGCCGATGCCGCTATACTCCTGCGCATAATTTACTGCAAAGTCAGCTCCAAGAAGCGATTTGAAGCCAACCTCGTTCATGAACAAGGAACCTGAGTAAATGTCCTCGCCAGTCTTGTAGAATGCCACATCCTTCGCTGTTGGCTGCTTGTCAGTCTTGTACAATATTTCAGCGTTCTCGTGCATCCTTGTGTCTTTGACGTCGATGTAGCGTTCGCTCTTGCGCTCAGGATCGCCAATAGCCCAGTTCATGGTGCGAACAAGCAGGCCGCTGTTCGCTTTGCTGAGAAGCTCTCCAGCATACGTTGTCCCATCATCAGTCGAGACGCTCGCAATTCTTCCAAGTCCAAATCTCCACACAGTCAGCAGCGGATTGCCTCCGGTCGTGGCTGCCAAAAGTTTTGCTGTTGATTTTGGTATGACTTCATTGTAACCGAAAACTTGCGGGTCTTGGATCTCAAGATCTTGGGTGATGAAGTGATTCCGATCAATAATTGTCACGGCAGTGTTCTTTTCTCGCTCCTTTTCCTTCGGATCGCCAAAGAGGATTTTAACGTTTCGAGCTTCTTCCGCTCTGAAATAGCTACCGCTGCCAATGTCTGCAAGGTTTTTCATTATAACCTCCCTCGTAGATTCACCGACGCCAAGCGTGAAAATCTTGATGCCCGATGACGCCGCGTTCTGCGCTGCTGCATATGCTGCAGTCATCCCTTGCGTATCTCCATCCGAAATAAGGATGATGTTCTTGCTGCCGCTCGTCTTGGAAAGCAGATCAACAGCCTTTATCAGTCCTGCGCCAATGAGCGTTCCGCCTCCAGAGCGCAATGAGCTGATACGGTTTTCAATATCCTGCTCGTTCGCATCTCGCAACATCGTTACAGGCAACACGATATATCCTTGTGTGTCAAATGCCACGATCCCAACATTGCTATCTTTTTTGATGTTTCGTAATGCACTGATCGCTAGCGACTTTTCAACATCGACAGCGCCGCCACCGACGCTTCCGGAGATGTCGATGACTATAACGACGTTGACATCTCCTTCTTCTTTTCCAGCGCCCGCGACAAACGCAGGCAGCATTCGTTCAAACGCAGAATCCTTGTACGTGCTCCGGTCATACGAACGTTTTCCTCCAACAACCATCAGCCCATTGCCATCGCCGGTGTAATCGCTCAGTGTTACTGTATGCTCTTCGATCTGTTCTATAGGCAGATCATTCAAGATGACCGCATAATAAGACTGCAAATCACCGCCAACAGTATTACGCACATCAAGCTCAAACAATTCCTTGTAGAGAATCGCAAGTGGGCTCTCTTGTTCAGTCACGAGTAGCACTTTTGGTTTCTTCACGACCTTCACGGTCTTGTAAAATATGTTGTTCTGGGAAAAATGATCCTGCTCATATATCTGCGCTGTCATCTTGTGATAGCCATCTGAGAACTTCTGTGTAAGCTTCAATTCCCCATCTATTGTCTTATCAACAACAGTAACGCCATCAACGACAACAGTAACGCGATGGCTTTTGTCTCCAGTTCCTTCAACGTTGACAGTAAATATGCTCTCGACATCAGCAATCACCTTGTTCGGTCCTCGAATCTCAACTCGATAGTCCTCTTTCGCTGGCTGCAGCTCCAGCGCATTGATGCTTGCATTCAGGTTGTTCGCATGCAAAGCCACGTCGCCGAGCTCAAGGCCTTCATTGTTGTAGCCATCGCTCACAAGAATAATGCTTCCCCCTGTGCGGAGGTTTTCAAGGATTCCATCGCCCAAGTCAGACCGTTCGCCTCCGCCAATGCTTCGGAGGTCAGTCTTCACATACTTTTTCAGTTCCGACTTGATCTGGTCTCCAGCGCCTCGGTCAAATACGTCAAACGACGTGCTGTTGTCAACGAGAATGATCACGTTAGGCTCACCGCTCGCCAGGCGTTCTTGCAATACAAACGGCGACGCAATAGCCGCAATCAAGAGGGTGAAAATGATGAATCTCATGAGGAAGAACCAGAACTTGATTGTCCCATGCCTCTCGCCGTCTGCAAACTTCACGAAATCCTTTCGAATCAAGAAGAGCAAGACAAAGAAGAGAGGAACAATCGCAAGTAAGAGAAGCGGTTCGTCAAAATAACGGTACGCAAATGAAAAGACCATTAGATGTCGCCTCTCATCTTCACCGCAATTGTCTCAATAAGAAGAAGTGCGAGGGCTATCACAAGAACCAAGATGCTGAGGTCTTGCTTTATTTCCTCCTTGTTCTGAAACGCTTTGAGCTTTTCCCTGAATTCCTTTCCTTGCAGCAATCCGTTAATGTCAGATTCAGCCTCGCTGTTGAGGTTTGCAGCATAAACATTATGGCCGATTTCATAGACGCCGATCTCGTCAAGCGTCACCACGTCGTTGGTAAAGCTTCGAGATGGTGTTTTTATCGGAATCTTCGCGTCAAACGCTAAGATTGTCCCGGTATTCACGTTCAGTTCATGCACCTCGCCAATGTTCGCCAGGAACTTCACCAGATTAACCCAGAACACAGGATACGACGGGCTGAGTTTGAAGTCGCTCTCGCCATCAGCGATGCCGTAGTAAACAACTCTCCCACTCTTGAGCTTTTGTAGGGACACGATCGACGAATTATCAGCGCTGACAATTGATGCAGCCTTGTTGTTCTTCGTGGTAAAATACGCGTTGATATTGCCAAATTCCACATCGCGCGTGAACCGGTTGAGCTGTTCCACGACAAGTGATCCAAAGCGTTTCTTCTCTCCAAGCGTAAATCCAAGCAGGCCTTTGTAGTCAATCTTGTCAGAGTCATCCTGCACGTAGACAATCGCGCCAGCTCCCTGCT
This sequence comes from Candidatus Woesearchaeota archaeon, assembly GCA_964374125.1. GTDB lineage: Archaea > Nanobdellota > Nanobdellia > SCGC-AAA011-G17 > UBA489 > CAYJXL01. The sequence goes on from CAYJXL010000050.1 coordinate 7,379, forward strand.
CGACCTTTTCCCTGACCTTCTCAAAGATGCCAGTAATCAGCAGCTGTCGGTTGACATTATTGATGACGTAGACATCATAGTCTCCAAAAGGAATAACTGGCGGTTTGCTCGTCTCGATAGCGATCTCGTCAGAAGCAGTCAGCGCAGCTTCCAGATAGATTGAAGGTTCATTGGAGATCAAAAGCACCTTGACCTTGTTTGCCGCTGGCTTGCTCACGTACGCCCTGTTGTCCTCCATGAAGTCATCCTTGTCCTGAAGCTCAATCTCAGTCACGCCAGCAGGCGTCTTAAAAGAAAACGGTTCAATGCTTCGTGGTCCGACATTCAGCTTTTGCTCCAGATCATTCACCTTTAACGTCACTCGTTCATTCCTTTCATTGAAGTTCTTTACAAAGATCTGCGTAGTTTCCTCTTCAGCGCGCACGTCAACGACGCCGATGTTATTCCTTCTTTTTCCATCACTGACATCAATGAGGTTGACAGTAATCCCCTTTGTCTTCAGCGCATTGACAGCAACGTCAACAGCAGCGCCCTCTGTGCTGATGAAGTCGCTAATAGTGTACACTACAGGATTTTCGCCCTTCGCATGCTCGCCTGCAAGGAGAATAGCATCGCCGATGTTTGACCGCGTATGCGTGCCCTTGATCCCTCTGAGGAACTGCAGCGTTTCGTCTTTGCCTGCATCCTTGGCGCCGATGCGGGGTGAATTTGAGACAAGAATAATTGTGTTCGAGCTGCCCAGCAAATCCTTCGCCTTGTCAACTGCTTGCGAGAGTCTATTCGCAGAGTGCATGCTTGCGCTCGTGTCCAAGACAATGACAACATTGTCCAAAAGCACGCCCTCCTTCAGGTTGATGTAAGGACTAACAAAAAAGGCAGACAAGAGTAGCAATGTCAATAACTGAAGAAAGAACAGCCAATCGCTCGCAAACCGCCGGAAAAACGAGCGTTCTTTTTCGCTGAAAAGCGACTTGGTGAAGAACATCAATGAGGGCACGTCGAGCTCTTTCGGTTTTGGCTTGATGAGGTAAATCAGGAGAAAAGGCACAAGGCTAAGAAACGCCCACCAGCCGACAAGGTTCTCAAACCCAAAAAGCGCCATGTTGCGACGTCAGAGATTAGATTTAAATAAGTTATGGCAGACTTAGACCGTGTAACTTAACGGGTGATTTCTCTTGTTTCCAAGAGAGATCCCTCTA
>CAYJXL010000051.1:0-8567 GCA_964374125.1 Candidatus Woesearchaeota archaeon
GCGGTTCCACGTCCAATAGATGCTATTCATCATCGAATGCGTATATAAAGAGTTATAGCATAAGACATTAATAACCGTTACTTTTAAGCATTAAATCTTTTTTTCTGAAAGCTGTTCGAACTTGTTTCTCAAGTTCTTTAGTCGAAGTCCATGCTCTAGTACCAAGCCATTTTTTTACATTTTGCCAGTACTGTTCAATTAGATTGAGTTCAGGAGAATATGCTAGCAGTCTGATGAGTTTTATCTGAGCTGTCTTGACATATTAGCCATAGTCAGCGATCAGTATCGGGCTTTGTTGATTAGTATATTCTCTTTGGTGCTCACAGTTTACTTACTCGGCGACATTTATAGCAAGCTAAACGTAACATCTGAAGAGGTCAAAAAGCTCAATGAAAAGCTTAAAATACACCAAGAGTTAATTGATATGAAAGCAAGCATAAAAACCTTGGAAGAGAAGGTGTTTAAAAAATGAATAAAAAAGGGTTTTCGAATAAAGAATTTCTAGATTTTATAAAGATAGTAGCAACGTTGGTCTTGATATACATTGTCTATAAAGCAATAATGGCCCAACTTGGTGGCGGCTGAAAAACTCTTCGCTCCCTTCGGTCGCTCGCCTCGCTCCAGCACTGCGCCTATAAAGAAACGAGAATCAGAATGGCTTGTGCTTCCGCTCGGTCCACTAACAAGCATGAGATTCAATTTGGAAACGATCTTAAATTTGACGTTCGTAATAGAAGTAATTTCCTCTTTTTTCCATTCCCACTTTCTTGTAGGTTGAGATTGCCTTGTCTCTTCCAACTTTGACGTAAGTATTTATCAGTGTAACACCTTTCTTCTTGCAGAATTTTACGAAGTGACCGAACATTCCACGTATAATCTTTGATTCATCTTTTCCTTTTGCGGTTATTTCACCGACGTATGCAAAGCCTTTGTCGTTCCATAATTCGCCTGCAATTGATCCAACGACGCGCTTCTGATCGATGCATATCAAAAAGAAGTTATGTTTGTTCCTGATATACGATGCAACGAACTTCTTTGCGGGTATGTGCCAGTCTCTTCTATTCGCAGGTCTCTTTCCCATAAAACTGAGAATCAAGTCAATGTCTGACGACCGCGCCTGTCGTATGTGCATAGTCATGATTGAAAAAATCCAACAACAGTCTTTTTCACGCGCGCAAACCAACTGAGTTGTGCGGGAGCCTCAACAAAAGGTTCCTCAGTTTCCGCTTCCAGGGGTTCCGCATCCTCTAAATCCAGTTCAATGTTCTCGGCAATTTCCTCAAGAGGCAATGGCTTTTCCTCAACAGGTTCCATCGAAGTCGCCGGCTGCTGCTTCATCTTGCACAAAACATGCATCTTCACCAGTAACTGGGGACGCGCCCCACTATTGCGATACACCCATGCAAGCCGCAGTTGTTTCCCAAAGTCAGTAACCTTCATCGTCACGTAATTTTTATGGTTTGCAAAGTCCCTCTCTTCAAGGTATCTCGTATCGCACAGTCGCATCTGCAGGATATATCCTTCATATCCATGCTCCGGCGGATTAAGTTTGCCCTGCTGCTCGTAGCCAAACCAGTTGAAGAAATCCGCATCCTCTTTTCCCAGTTGTGCAAATTGATCAGCGTATCCCCAGAAATTGCCTGTAGCGCCAGTGCAATAGTACCCTGTCTCATCATCATCTCGCCCAGATCCTCGTGCGGCGCCCTTTGTCTCATACTCGCCGATGAACTCGCAAGACTCAGGCTCTCGAGGTATATCAACAGTCACCTCTCCTCGACCACGAGATTCTGGCGCATCTCCATAAGCGACAAAGTAAACATAGTCGCGAAAGTCAGCTCCGGGCGTGAACGCCTTTTCGCAGCGAACCTTGGAATCAAGCTGTTTGTGCACAAGCTTGTTGTCCTCGGTAAAAATATAGACATTAAATCCATAATTCCCCAATCGTTCCGCTCGTGTGCAGTAATGGAATGACGGTTCAGAATGCTTCTCCGCTGTCTGAATGTTGTCAGCGCCAGCAAGAACAGCCTTCGCGTAAGCCCCTGCAACAGAGTCCCACGAAACATCAGCGCAGACCTCGTAAATTCCATCACGTTCCTCGCATTGCAAGTTTTCCACGTCCACTGTCGAGAGCGCCACGCTGCTGCCAGTAAAAGACCGGTCAGTAACCAAAAATCCCATGACGAGAACCAAAAGTGCAAGGAACACAACTGCGCGATTATTCATGCAACAACCTCTTTCCCTAGCAGGAAGGTTTATCGTTTATATAACTTTTGGTCAAACCAGCTCAAGAACCCGCAGTTCGCTCATCTGCACAGGATAGATCTTCCGAAACACGTCCTTCAGTTCCATTTGCAGCTTGTTCGAAATAGCCTGCAGGAAAAGCTCTGCGCTTTCCACATTCTTTGCCGTAGCCTCAAGGGAAGTCCGTGCAGCCATTCGTAGCTTCGTCGCCACGCTCCGCTGGATCTTCATCCTCGTGACGAACACGGGCTTGACAACAAGTTTGACATTGTCCTTGCTCACGACCTCGAAAGAATCTTCAATCTTCTGCGCGCCCTTGCGCACCAAGCGCTTCAGGTAAGACGGGTTCATCATGTAGCCGAGAAGTTTCGTGTGCGCAGTGTCGCCCTCAACCTTCTCAACAGCAAAAATAAGACTGAAATTCTGCTTCTTCGGCTCATTGGTGAGGGATATCAGGTTAACCCGAACCCGTCTCCCGATCAGCTCGTTCGGCTCGCTCGCCAAAGTCTCGCCAAGCTTCACCTGGTTGAATTCCTTCGTCGCAACAATCGTGAACCAGTGTTTCTTCTTCTTTTTGAGTTCTTTCTCAGCCATGGTAAGATAACCCCCTAAAGAACGTTAATAAAGCTTTCGTCGTTTACGTCGCTGCTATCGCAAGTTGTGCAAAGAATGTCTTGATTGCGGCAATAAAATCTTCCTCCCTCGCGCGCGGAATAACCGCCCCTGCTGCCAGGCTATGCCCGCCACCGCTCCCGCCAATGTTCACGACAACATCCTGTGCAAGGGTTCGCAAGTTGACCTTCGCCTCGCCAAATCCTGAGACGCGCAAGCTGATCTTTGTCTCCTCCCCCATTGTCCGCGCCATGCCAATCACCACCGTGCCTTCTCGATAGACAATGCTCTTGCTGATCAAAGACGTTAATGTGCCGATGAGAGTATCGCTCACGTGGTCTTGAGCATTAATGATCGTAACATCCTGAAGTTCAAGAACCGCTTCGCTCCCCCTGCTTCGATAGAACCACTGCAACGCGCGCAAAATCTCGTTTCGATACTCATGCAGCAAGTGAACCGCCTTTTCCTTCAAGGTTGCATCGCCCAAGCAAGTTCCTATGCCAAAAGAAGGCCTCCCTAGTCGTCCGCAACAGTTCAAAAGTGTGCTAAACTCATGCAGCTCGCGCGTCGGCAAATCCTCATCCTCGCCGACAACAAGATAAACATCCCCATAGACAGACTCCGGCTTCGCCTCTTCAGGATTCACTTTGCTCATCATCACCGCGCTCACAAATGACTTCGCCTCATCCTTGCTCAAGTCAGCATACCGCCGATAACTTAGTCCTTGCCGATGATTGATGCCGAGGCCTTTCAGGAATTTAATGGCGCCTTCCTCGCTGCCGCTGACCCCGGGAATGTACGGGTTCGTGCTGTACTCAAGCGCTTTATGCAAAGGCTTCGTCGCAATGCCGTAAATTCGCACGCCTTCCTCGATTTGTATTTTTCCTGTGGCAAGCGCATCTTGCAAGATCGCGCCATTGAGCCCGATGAATCCGTTGCTATCCTGAACGTCGCCGACCGCGCCCAGCAGCGCCAAGAGGCTCATGTCCTTGTTCCGTTCAGAAAGTGCTCGGGCAAAGAAATACGTAACTCCCGCAGCGCTAAGATCCTTCGTCCCGCTGAGGCCATGATTATGCGGATTAATATGGGCAAATTTCTCATGGCACGTCACCTTTTCAGGATAATGATGGTCAAGGACAAAGACCCATTGCTTGGGCAGCCGGTCATTGATCATCGACAGCGTCCCCGCGCCAAGATCCAAGAAGAAAATGATTTCATACTGCTCGCTCGCAACCATCCGCAAGACCGCATCATCAATCTGCTTGACGATGCTAACCGCAAACCGCAGCTGTTCCCGCTGAAAAGCGCGGACCATAATGCTGGTGGCGCTAAGTCCGTCAGTGTCAAGGTTGCCGATGATGCGAATGACCTTCTGACGCAGGCCCGGAATGTTCCGAAACGCATCAACCGTTTTCTGTACTTCCCCCAAAAAATCCATGTTCCAAAAGTTATTCAACGAGGGTCTTTGCCTTGTCGCGCTCGTAGACCCAGTCCTGAGGCAGCTTGCCAGTGCCCTTGTAATAGCAAATCAACCGATGAATCTTGCTCTCTGTCAAAACCATGCCGCGGCGTGCTGGCACGTCATGGATATGCCGCTCAAGGTGTTTCATTACTTCAACATCCTTGCGAATCAGCGCTTTCAAGTCCTCAGGTAGTTTGCTGCTGAGATTATTCTCCTCGAGGATCTTATTGATTCTCTTTCGCGTAATCGCTTTTACATCAGGAATACCGTAGCTATCCCGCAACACAATGCCTATCCCGGCAGCGGTCTTGCCCGTCTTCGCCAGCTTCACGACAAGCTGTTCCACTGTCTTCGCATCATGCGTCACCCAGCTCGGCTTGACACGCCTCAACGGTCGGTTGCTGCCGCTCTTTCCTTTCTTTCTCGAGTAGATTCGTGCCATAGTTGTTAGAACAAGCTGATTTGCGACATAAGCAAGTCGAAACCGGCTTATTCCTGCAGTCTACTTTTGGTAAACAGTTTATATAGCTTTCGAAAAAAGTTTATGAAAAACAAGAGTGCTTTTTGAATAGAATAACATCATCTTTCAAGAATGAACAATCTCTTCTAATAATTCTGGAAATGCTTCGGTTCCCATATCGTTAAACGTATAATGTCCGTGTCCTTTAAGATTGATAATTCTACCACCGAACGCCCTATGAAAAAGTTCTAAGCTTTTCTTCCCATCCTCTTCTTCATCATCCGCTGTAAACATGACGATGCTCTTGACGCGTGATCGAATCGTCTCATCAATCGGATAAGTATAAAATGCTTTTCTAAACATATCATCTTTATCAGGAATCTTCCAGGGTGCTACAAGAATCAATTTTCTAATGTTCTGTTTTGTTTCTCCTAGCCAGCGAACTAAGAACGCACTGCCACAACTATGACCTACAAGAACAGTGTTCTCGGTAACTGCATACTTTTCAAATTCCTTCTTGAATACACCGTAATCAGGTTTCCAAGGATGAGGCATCAGCGGGGTCTCTGTTGAAATGCCTTTTAAGATCAGCTGTTGTTTCGTCCAAGGAATCCAATGTTTATCATATGTCCTTGTTTCTGGATTCATCGCCTTCTCTTCATCAGAAGGGCACCCATGAAGGATAATACAGTTGATTTCGGTCATCATGAGTAAAATATAGCCCTGGGAGGATTTGAACTCGGCAACTACGCCTTGTAGTCTCCTCCGTCAATGCCTCCAAAGGGCATTATCCTCCGCCTTTCATGAATGGTTCATGAAAATTGGCCGCTAGACGACAGGGCTATTCGACAAAGAGTAAATAAAACGTTTTAAAACTTTGTTATTCAGTAGGTGTTAGGCTAACCGAAGACCACATGGAAAAGTTCAAAACGAAAGGCTTAAATATTCTCACGATCCTCACAGAATACACAAAACTCTGTGGAAATCGACCATGCCAAATATTACCGTATCTGTACCTCTCGAATTAAAGAAAAAGATGGACCAGTTACCAGAATTGAATTGGTCTGAGATTACACGTGAATTTTTGGTTGGGAAGATAAAACGAGCATTACTCCTGAAAAAGCTTGATAAGATGTTAGAAAATTCCAAACTAACAGAACAAGATGCCCTTAAGTTGGGAGAGAAAATCAAGAAATCGATGTTGAAGAGGTACCAAGCTGAGGGTTGGTAATGAGGCTTGTTGTAGACACGAATATTCTGTTCTCATTCTTTCGAGAGAACCCGGTGCGAAAGATAATCGTTGAAGCAAACCAACTAGGATTAAAACTATTTACGCCAGAGTATGCTTTTGATGAATTGAGAAAAAATCGGCGAGGCCTAGCAAGGTATACTGGATTGAAATATACTGATGAAATTGCGTTTGCTATAGAAACATTACGGTTATTCATCGAAACAAAGCCAATGGATTTTTTCAAGGAATACAAGGACAAAGCAGAAAGCATCACTCCAGATAAGAAGGACTCTCCGTTTTTTGCCTTGGCACTGCAATTGAAAGCTGATCTTTGGTCAAATGAGCCACGATTAAAGAAGCAATCGACCGTTAAAGTAATAACAACAAGGGAATTGAAAACATTGTTAGACCAATGAGATTTATACTCAAAACCATTCTTCTCAATTAATCATTCAACCAGCATCTTCCGCTTGTAACGTCCCCGTTGCTCAACCTTCTGTAGGCATTTCAAAACCCCGTCTGCTTTCGCATACGTTCGATAGCCCTCAAGAACCTTCTGAAAGCATCGTTCAGCAACAGCATGATGTGTGCTCCCAAGTGCTTGCTTAAGCAAATACAGGTCAACAGCCCGGTCTTCCTCTCGCGTACTAGAAAAGCTCAGACCAAAATCAATGAAGAAAACATTGCCGTCTTTCAAGATAAGATTCGACGTCGTTAAATCGCCGTGCATCACGTCTTTCTCATGCAAAAAAGCAACCTGCTTACCAATGGCCATCATCAGTTGATCCAGTTCTCCCGCATCAAGCTTCTCAAGAGTATCTCTCAATAACCTTCCATCAACATAGTCCATCGTAATCTTCATCGCTTCGTCATCAACATCGTGGAGTCGAGGCACAAAGGAAAATCCCTTCTCAAGCACCTTCGCCTCCCGTCTCGTCCTCGTCTTCCGCAAGCGCAAGTCAATGGTCTCAATTCGATAGCTTTTCTTGATCCGTTCCTTGACAAGCTTTCCATCCTCAAGGTACAAAATAGCCTCAGCTCCCCGATCCAAGACATTATTCACTCTTGCAAACCTCGCAAAAATATTCTTTCTCAAGTCGTTGTTGTTTCACACGCATCACTGCTCCGCAACTTATGCATTGCACGCGCATCAACCACCTCCTTTTCAGCAAAGATTCATTTCATCTTGAACTTCCCAAGCTGCTGCATCATTTTCTCGGGATCCTTGCCCTTCATCATTTTCATCAGCTTCTTCGATTGTCGATATTGTTTCAACAACTCGCGAATCTCCCCGGCGCTGATCCCGGAGCCCTTGCTGATTCTCGAGATACGGCTAGCATCAATTAAATCAGGATCCTCCAGTTCCCCCTTTGTCAGAGAATCCATGATAATCTTCCAATGTTTCAGCTTCTCCTCCTGCGCGCCAAGCATCTCCTTCGGAATCTTCAGGTGCCCCATCCCCGGCATCATTTCCATGACCTTGCTCAGCGGTCCCATCTTCCGCATCGCCTGCATCTGCTCATACAAGTCCAATAACGTAAACCGGCCCTCGATCAGCTTCTTTTTCAGGTCCTCTGCTTTTCCTTCGTCAATGGACTCCTTCGCCTTCTCCAGCAACGCCTCTAAGTCGCCCATCCCCAATAATCGTCCAACAAACCCGACAGGATTAAACTGCTCCAGATCATCAATTTTCTCTCCAACGCCAATGAACTTAATAGGTGCCTTCGTGACTGCGCAAGCGCTCAGCGCTCCGCCGCCTTTCGCAGTGCCATCGAGCTTCGTCACAACCACGCCCGTGATCCCGCAGCTCTTGTGAAACTGTTCTGCCTGCGCCATGGCAGCTTGCCCAATGTCAGCGCTGATCACCAGCAAGTTCTCGTCAGGCTTCACCAGCGAGTTTACGTTTTCAATCTCCCGAATCAAGTCCTTGCTCAGCGCATCGCGTCCAGCAGTGTCCACGATAAAAATGTCATACGCGTTTAAGTCTTTCTCAAATTTCTTGTAGATCTTCAATGCATCTTTTTCTCTTGGGTCAATGTAGCAGTCAACATGAACCTTCTCCGCAAGTTGTTTCAATTGCTCTGGCGCTGCAGGTCTATGAACATCCAGTCCAACAGTCGCAATCTTGTATCCTCGCTTTGCGTAATAATGTGCAATTTTTGCAATCGAGCTCGTCTTTCCAGCGCCATACAACCCAACCATCATGATCTTGAATGGTTTTTTCTTCTTGATCTCAACTCCATGCTTCTCCTCGCCAAAAAACTTCACCAGCTCGTCGTAAACAATCTTGATCACATGCTCGCGCTGCGTCATCCCGCCGGGAGCTTTTTCTTCCAGTGCTCGCTTCTTGATGGCAGTCGTCAACTCAAAAACAAGCTTCACGTTCACGTCAGCCTGCAGCAGCGCTCGCTGAATGTCCCGAACAAGCTCGTCAATCATGCGCTCATTAACGAAAACAACGCTCGCTATTTTTCGAAGCGTGTCTTTCAGCGCCGAACCTAGCGTGTCTAAAACCATTCAATAAAGCCTATAAGTGAAGTTTATAAAGCTTTAGAAAGAAA
>CAYJXL010000052.1:0-8198 GCA_964374125.1 Candidatus Woesearchaeota archaeon
TAGAGGGATCTCTCTTGGAAACAAGAGAAATCACCCGTTAAGTTACACGGTCTAGATTGGGAGTAAACTATATAAGGCACATCTATAAAGTGGTTCGATGGTGGTTATGAAGCGGGTAACATTCCTCTTTGCACTTGTCGCACTCATAGAACTCGCGAGTTCCGTTGCCGCACAAACGCCGCCAGGCTGGCTCAATGACCAACGGCTGACGTTCGACCCTGCATATTCAGTATACCCGCAGCTTGCTGTTGATAGCAATGATAATGCCCACATTGTCTGGGAAGATCAACGCGATGGAAACCGAGAGATTTACTATACCAAGGTAGACAAGATGGGAAACCCGCTTGTCAATAACCTAAGGCTCACAAACAACCCTGCCTACTCAGGGAATCCTTATCTCGCAGTCGATCATCAAGGAAATATTCATGTAGTATGGAGGGACGAGAGGGATTTATGGTTGCAGAGTGAGATTTACTACAAGAAATTGGATAATAACGGACAGACACTAATACCTGACAGAAGATTGACCTTTAGCAGCACTGGAGCCTGGAGTTCTGGGATTGCCATAGATCAAAATGATAACATCGATTTCGTCTGGACTGATAGCAGAACTGGTCGCAGTGAGATTTATTTCAGGAAGATGAACAACAATGCCACTAACCTGACAGGCGATATCAGGATTACGTCACACACCGGAACAGATTGGAGCGGGTACTCGAAAATCACAGTAGACCCGCAAAATAACATTCACGTTGTCTGGTTAGACTATCGGGGCGGAAATCAGGAGCTTTATTACAAGAAATTGAGCAACAATGGGGCTGGACTAACACCAGAGATACGATTGACATTCACTAATGCCTCCTTGCCCCCAGCAATCGATGTTGACGCCGATGGCGACATTCACGTAGCATGGGTGAAAATAATCAACAACACATGGTACGTTTATTACAAAAAAGTTGCCAACAACGGGATAATCCTGACATCCGACATCCAATTGACATTCGGAACGGCATATGCAAACTCTCCTTCCATTGCCACCGATAGCGAAGGTAACGTGCATATTGTTTGGCAGGATGACAGGGCAGGAAACCGCGAGCTGTACTACACCAAGCTGAACAATTACGGCACGAGCTTGACACCAGACATTCGCCTCACATACGACCCTAGCGGAACCGGTCTCCCATCCATTGCTGTTGATCAGAATGACACTGTTCATATGACATGGTGGGATGCGCGGGATGGCAATTCCGAGATATACTACAAAAGCTCATTGCCAATCGTGCTGCTCGTTCATGGCATCTACAGTAGCGACCAAATATGGGGACAACTTGAGTCTACGCTGCAAAGCAATGGTTTTAGCACATTCCGTGTCGGTGCTGTTCTCAATCAAGCAGGATTGTATCCAAATAACGGCGACATCACCCAATTGGCAAACCAGCTTAGGCGAGCGGTCAATACAGTTAAGCAGCAAACAGGCGCAAGTAAAGTGAACGTCGTTGCGCACAGCATGGGCGGTCTCGTAACGCGATGGTACATAAAGAATAGCTACCAGAATGACATCAACAAGCTCATTACACTAGGAACACCAAATGAAGGTGCGCCGATCGCTGAGGGTCCAATTGCGCGATTCTTTGGCCAGAGACTTGGCGGAAGCAATTCAACGCTCGCTGATACCGCCAGAACGCAGATGATACCCCGATCCTCATTTCTTAGGCAGCTTAACAGCGATTTCAGCATGCATGGCGCGCAACACACGGAAATTGCTGGAACGTCACTGCCAACAAACCTGTTTTTACGATTCTTGCTGTGCACGGCCCAACCAAGCTACTGCGGCTCAAAAGTGACTGACTCCATTGTTCCAGAGTCGAGCGTTAACATACCGGGAATAACTTGCTATGAAAATAATGTCGTTCATGCAGACGCTCTCGGCAATGCATATTATCAGGATCAGCCGACGATTGACGCGGTTGTTTCCCTTCTGAAGAGCTCTCCAGTTTCGTTGACAATCTGCCCCATATCCCTTCTTGGCACGCAAGCAAACAGCGTACAAGTCGTATCTGCGCATGGACGCATATCGCTTAATCAGGAACAAACACCATTTCCAAGCATAAACGCCGGTTTAAGTTTCTCCGCTAGCCTGAACTGGACGTCAGGAACCATGAACTTAGAGCTTGTTTCTCCAAGCGGCGCTGTCGTCAATGCGACAACGTACCAGAACTACCAAAACATAAGTTACCAAAGTGGAACATTCGACAACGCAACGCTCGAATGGTTCACTTTTGATGTCCCGGAACAAGGCAATTGGACAGTGAAGGTCAAAGGCTCGAGCGTGAGCCCACAAGGAGAGGGGTATACTGTAACTTTATTCATGAAAAAAGATGTTATGATTACCCTATTTACAGGCAGGGATGTATATGAGCCGAACGAAACAGTAGTCATCTTAAGCCAGCTAATGAGCAATGCGCAGCCTGTTCTCAATGCGACTCTTTCGGTGACGATCACGAGACCCGACAGCAGCACAACCCAGCTAACACTATTCGATGATGGCCTTCACAATGATAACAGCACCAACGATGGCATATATGGAAATAATTTCTCGTCAACAGACATAGAAGGCACATATCTGCTGAATGCTAATGCCTCTATCCCGGGCCTTTTTCAAATCCAAGAGAGTACTGCCGTGTTTGTCGAACGGGCACAAGATATGAGGGTTGAAAACAACGACATTACATTTAACCCGCAACAACTCCTGCCTGGACAAAACACGACGATAAACATCTCTGCTCGGATACACAACCTTGGGCTGAGAGATGCAGCTAACATAACCATAGAATTCTACGACGGCAATCCAACAACGAACGGCATATTGTTGCAGAATGTGACCACAGCAATCCAGCAAAACAGCTCAACCATGGTGTCAGCAACGTTGCGGAATATCTTTGCTTCAAATCCATCGCTGGTTACCGAGGGGATTCCACGGATTAACACGACAATCAACATCTCGATTGCAGATTCTGCGATGAAAAGCCATGATATCTACGTAAGGATCAGCCCACTCTCAGGATTCTTGGAATCAAATTACACCAACAACCAAGCGAACAAAGTGCTCGAGTTTTCGCCAGTGACCTATGTTGTTGGCATGGCCATAAATACAGCACCAGGCATCCCATTGAACGATGGAAGGGTTATACCTCTCTACCCAGATATCCTGCTCTACTTGTCATTAGTGAACCCGCAGATAATCGGACTCTCTAACAGCATCGCTTCCCTCGACCGTGAAGGGCGGGCAGTTGCAACCTTCAGAATCCCAGATACACGCGGGCTGATCGGCATCGTAGTGTATACTGCGTTTGTTACAGTGCGAACGAGTAATCCTCCGATAGTCGCGGTCTCCAGCGCGGTACCAATAACCATCCAAGCGTAATCTACTGTAAGTGATCATGTCGCGCGTGGATGTCTTGAAGAGACTCTGGTATTCTTAGGAATGTTCTTATGGATAATGAATTATTTGATGCTGGACCTTTGAATGTTGGTATTATTCTTATATTGAAGGTTTTTTTGAAAGGTGCAGACTGGCTGAAAACTGTTCTGTCACTTTATCTGTTTTTTCAGAAATGATAAAGTCTATTCGATTTTTTATGAATAATGCATATGAATGTCCTTTGCAATAAACAAGGCATGAAAGACGAGGAAACGAAAGGTATTTATATAAGTGGTGATAAAAATGGCATGGTGATAAAAATGGAAAAAGTCAGACTTGAAAAGCAGGGGCGTGTGCTCATCCCCAAGAAGGTGCGGGAGCGGCTTGGCCTACGAGTTGGCGAAGAGCTGGCCGTCAATGTGGAAAATGAAGAAATTGTCCTGAAGCCATTCAGATCTACAGCTGATTTCTCCTCTGAACTCAAGGGCTGCATCAAAGAAGGTACTATCGATCCGCTTGCGCTAAAAAAGATGTGGGGGATGTAATATGCTATTTATTGACAGCAACATTTGGTGCTATTACTTTGATGAGTCGTCTAAAGAACATGACGCTGTCGCCGCATATATCGAGAAGATCATAGGCAAGCAAGAGATTGCCATGAACACGCTTGTGGTGATGGAACTTGCGCACTATCTTGTTAAGAATCTCGGATCGATCAAGGGAAAGGAGAAGGTGGATAAACTACTGGCATTTCCGTTTGTCATCGAGGAGTTTGATCATGCGATGCTTGGCGCTTCGATACAGATGCTTGCACAGTATACGCATACAGGCATTGGCGGGAGGGACGCGACGATACTCGCGACAATGAAAGAGCTTGGCATTACAAAGCTTGTGACTCACGACAAGGCGTTCAGAAAGATAGACATCATTGAAGTGATTGATCCTGCTGTATAACACTCTTTAACACTTTTGTAAGAAGGATTCGTCTTTGTGCTGCATGAACGTTTTTAATGATTCTGAGCACTTCTGATATGATATTGATTCTTTGGCTATTAGGATGACTTTGTTTTGCTTTTCCTGGGTTAGCTTTGCTTTTGGATCTAATGTGACGACTCAGATGCTTTGAAGGTTCCTTTTGCTTTCTTAGTTTATTTATCGCTCTTCATCATCATGCGCCGTATTCTAATTTTGCCTTCTGCGATAACGATAAAATGGTCCAACAATTTCTCCCTATGGGCGTACAGCACCATCTTTAGAGCGCCTATCTTTGCCCGTGATGATTGATCCTCAAGCCTGAAAAGGATTATCCCTTTCGTTTTCAGGTTTAATTCAAAGACGAGGTTACCAAAATCTTTGTCATTCGTCACCACAATCCTTTTTTCTTCGTATGCCCTCTTTAGGACACTGATATCATCTATTGAGGGATAGTCTTCAGCAACCGACGCAACGTCAAATCCTTCGTTCCTCAGAAATTGCACAACCTGGAAGTCTACATTCTCGTCAACAAGAAACTTTATCTCGGTAATCTGCATAGTACATCCCTATTATGCCGGCATTAATGGGAATACTTCTGTCCCTTCGACCAATGATTCAGCGTAAAGGATGGCCGCCTTGATATCTTCTTCTTTCAACCTCGGAAAATCGGCGAGAATTTCTTTCATATCGATTTTTTGCCCTAGTTTTTTTAGGATTAGTTCAACTGGAATCCTCGTTCCTTTAATGATTGGTTTCCCTGTTAAAACCCTTGGGTCAATGACGACTCTGTCCTTAAGATCTTTATTTTTTGGCATATTCATTTTATCTTCGCACTAGTATTTAATGCTTTCGCCCTTTCTTCTATTTGGAGCTTTTGATAGGGAATCTTCTCTTGATGCTGCACCTTCGAATAGCGCTCTGATTCTTTATTTGCACTCTTATTCGTCGGGTGCAACCTGCTGGAACGCTGATAGACTGTTGGACATGGATTCTGTTGCCTGTTCCCCCTTAACATTCATTTAAGAATGACTCGTCTATGACTGATCTAGGTGATTTCTTTGTTTGAGACGTTTATTTGATGCTGGACATTTGAATGTTGATTTTATTCTTGTTTTGAAGGATTTTTTGAAATGTGCAGACTGGCTGAATTATTTTCTGTTCTTGAATCAATCCTTTCATAAAAAATGCGAGCATTCCGTCTTTTTCTGCATAATCTTCTTTATATTCTAAACTGTTCTTTTTGCATGTTCGCTGTCTTCCGTTCCGCTGCATTTGAACGAGAACTTGAAAGAATGCCGAATGAGTTTGTTCGTTGGGTAAACAAAGTCGAAGATCAGTTGCGCATAAATCCCCATAGAGGCAGACCGCTACGCGTACCATGGTTTCGTGAAATGAAACGAGGCAAATTCCGTATCTACTATTTAACCTATGAAGAATTTCAAATCGTGTATCTCGTTGGTATGAGCGAGAAGAAAGATCAACAACGCGTTATTGATGCTATCTGGCTGTTTCTGGACACTTATAGAGAAGATATCCTATCACTCTTGCGCTAGACTAATGCTCACCTGACGCGGCGAACGCGGCCGGCTTTGATATCCTCGAGACTTTCTACAAGCTGATTAAACAGCTCTTCGTCGATATTTGCTTTTTTCTTGAGCTGCTCGTATTCTTTCTTAGGGATAGTTATCGTTTCCATTATTCTTTATAGAGGCTAGGTGATTTATATTACTTTTGGTTGATTTATCGAAAGATTTGCGGATAAAATGATTTCTTTTGTGAGAGACGTTTATCTGATTCTGGACATTTGAATGCTGGTCTTATTCTTATTTCGAAGGATTTCTTTGAAAGGCGCTGACTGGCTGAGTGGGTTTCTGTAATCCTGCCAATTCTTCAGAAATGATGGAATATTATTCGATTCTTAGTCCGCCACACTATTTAAGCTGTGACGCGTTCTTTTGTCATGTTCATTGTTGTCTTAACAGAAGAGATTGAACGGCAGTTCCGCAAGCTTGATGCGAGCGAGTATTACCGAGCCAGAAAGATTCTGAAACAATTACAAGAACATGGCGACGTTGTTGGGACGCCGCTTGCAGGACTTTGGTTCTTTCGGGAAAAAAGGATTAACGGCAAACGGCTGTACTATCTTGTCTATCCATCATTAACAGGCATACTGGTTGTTGCCGTAAGCGACAAGAGATCGCAGCAAGCGACCATTGACAGAATTATTGCTGATATTGCAAGGTATGGACAAATCATTCATGACAAGCTCAAAGAAAAGGTTTCTTAGTCTTCTTTCCAGACTTTAATGCGGCCATGCTTGATGTCCTCAAGGCTCCTGCGGACCTGCCTTACTAAAGCGTGGTCTACCTTTGACTTCTTCAAGCGTTCGTATTCCTTTTTTTGAATTGTGACGGTTTCCATTTATCTTATTAGAACTGAGTGATTTATATTACTTTTGGTTGATTTATTGAAAGATTTGCGGATGTGTTCAACATTCATTTAAGAAAGACTCATCTATACCTTGTCTAAGTGATCTTCTTTGTTTGAGACGTTTATCTGATGCTGGACCTTCGACATTTTATCAGTTTCTCTTATTGAAGTACCTTTAGTCGGGTTCAAGCCTACTGGAACATCGCTGCGCAATTGAACGTGAAATCCGTTGCTAATTTCCACATGTCACTTGGTTCGTAGGCTGGGTTCGTGTTTACAATGATGGAGTGAATAAGAACGACCATGCATACAAATGTTACTAGCATCAGAGACATGTACCACTGCTTTGTTCGCTCCGAAAGTTTCTTCGTGATTGCTGATAACACAAATGTCCCAATGAAAAGGATGGATGCTGCTAAAAGGGCAAAGAGGTCTGTTTTTGTGCCACCATAGAATATTTTTGATTTGTTCTCTTTTGAGAGTGCATTAAACTTCTCACAGTCTGTACGGGATACCGGATACGTGATGCCGTGAGGCTTTGAAAAGGGACTTATATTGATTCGTGCTTGGATGCCTTCCTGTGAAAACGCAGTTTTGTGCCCTAGCTCATGCGTATATGTGAAGAAGTAGAATGCTATGAATGCTGTTGCGATCATAAAACTCGTGTAAATGAGCACTTCTTTTATTCTGGCAGGGTTCATATTCAAAAACGCTTGTCAGCAGCTTTTTATACCTGTTTATCGCTAGTTTCTTATGTCTTACACTCTTTCCCCAAGCACATTAAACTTATTTCTGGACTGTCCTCGCTGCTTTTGGCTAAGCATCGTTAAGAAGGTTAAAAGACCGGATAGCGCCTTTCCTTCGCTTCCTGGCGGCATGGACCGAGTACTCAAGATCCACTTTGATTCTTTTATAGAACAAGGCAAACTACCTCCTGAACTGCGAAGTAGTGGACTAGATGATTACCGTCTTTTTGATGATAAGGAGCTACTTAAGGTATGGCGGAACAACCGTAAAGGTCTGCAATATGCAGATGATTCTGGCGTTGTCTTGAGGGGAGCTGTTGACAATATACTAGTGAAGGATAACAAGCTAGTAGTCTTGGATTTCAAGACGAGAGGGTATCCTGTGAAAGAGGACACGCACAAGCACTATGAGCTCCAGATGCACATGTATACGTTATTATTAAGGAAGAATGGGTTCAAGACTGAGGATTATGCTTACTTGTTGTTTTATTATCCTAATCGTGTCTTGGAGACCGGAGAGGTCATATTTGATACGCATTTAAAGAAGGTTGAGATTGACGTTAAGAAGGGAGGTAATTGGTTAGGCGTTTGAAGTAAGCAGCCGATACATCTCTTCCAGGGGATCT
>CAYJXL010000053.1:0-7683 GCA_964374125.1 Candidatus Woesearchaeota archaeon
AGAGCATAAAGAGCAAGGATAAAAAGCTATCACCCATTAACTTCCTCGGTCTACCTATGCGTGAAGGAAGCTGCTGATGAGCCACATGATGGCAATGCCAAGAAGGAAGATCAGAAGCTGCGTTATCGACAGGCGAAGATGCTTCTCCTTGTGAATCTCAGGTATAAGATCTGAGCCTGCAATGTAAATAAATCCCCCGGCAGCAAGCGCTACAAGTACGCCAGAGAAAAGCGCGACATTAATCGAAAAGTAATAGACAACTAATGCGCCAACAACAGCAGTAATTGCAGTCAGAAAGTTGAACAGCAACGCCTTGTTTTTCTTGAAGCCCCCGTAAATCAAGATGCTGAAGTCGCTGATCTCCTGGGGAATCTCATGGAAGATGACCGCCAATGTCGTCGCTACTCCTAACGCGGTATCAGTGAGAAAGCTCGCGCTAATGATCATGCCGTCAATAAAGTTGTGCATGCCATCGCCGATTAAGTTGAGATACGTGAATGAGTGCACCTTGCATTTTTCCTTGTGGCAATGATACCAGAAGATGAAGCGATCTAAAATAAAGAAGATCACCATGCCTCCCAGCGTCAAAGCTAACGCTGTCTTTGTGTCAACAGTCTCAAGTGCTTCAGGCAGAAGATCAAAGAAAGCCGTCGCCAGCAAAGCGCCTGCGGCAAAGCTGATCATGAGACGCATCACCTTGTGGACAAACGTGCTGGCAAAGAAAATTCCGACGAAGGAAACAACGCTCACCACGAGCGTAGCAGTAAGAATGGAATAAAGAGGATCCATGATGCTATCGAAGAGACGTCATTTAAAAAACTTTGGCATCACAGAATGGTTTATAAACAAATAGCGTTCTCACGTCATAATGCGGGGATGCCAGAGAGAGCAATCCTGGAGCCTGGTCAAATGGGCAGGAAAGCAAAATGCTTTGCCACACTTAAGACCAGTGGATGAAATCCTGTGCCTTAGTGGCTACGCAGGTTCAAATCCTGTTCCCCGCATTCTTTATTCTTTGTATAGAAGAGAGCTGATATCGCTCAAACAATGGTAAATTTGATTAATGTAATGCATCCGTATATATTCAAGCTACAAATTGCAACCCTCGTGATTGGACCTCTTGAAGAGTACAAGGAACGAGATAAAAAGATCGCAGCATTCATCAGGTGCGCACTAAGAAACCAAGCGCGTATTCTAGTTCATAGGCGCACCACTCATGATTCCCTGGCGGGAGTATTGGGTGATACAGCATTTTTATCAGATCCCATGTATGTCTGGCTCTCAGACACAAGAATGGATACAGTTGTAACAACAAAGTACGGGATACCCCTTCCTAATAAAAAACCAAGAGATTTGACAGAAGACGAGTGGTTAGAATACACAAAAGTGTTTACAACAGAAGAGCAGTTTAGAAAAGAGAGAGGGGATCCAACAAAAACGTTCTTCATTGGAGGAGCGTTATGAATGCTGTCTTGCAAACATGGTGGTGTACTATGACACTCATTGCAGACGCCTCCATGAAGATATGTTCTACGTGCCAGAATTATGCGTTTCTCTTAATACATCTCTACGTGAGACTGCAGAGAATGTCCTATCTGAGAAAAGAGTGCGGCCAGTCAGCTACGAAGAAGCGTGCAGCCTCTTAGAAAGAACCGCTCGTGGGAAGAAAAAAGTTAAACAGAGCCGATAATAAAGAAGCAATTTGCGCAGCGAACGGTCATCTTTCGAAGACTGAAAGTTTTATAACCCGCCTAATGCTTACGTTCTATTACGCGGGGATGCCGGAGCCTGGTCAAACGGGCAAGATTCAGGGTCTTGTGGCCTAGCGCCTGCGCAGGTTCGAATCCTGTTCCCCGCATGATCTAATAGACTCAACGAAATTTCTCGAGTCCGATCCGTTTAATGTCATTAACGACATCAAAATCTGAATCATCGGAAACAACCTCATGAATGTTATTGAGAATTGCGCTTGCAATGTGAATTGAGTTTCTTGGTTGCAGATCATATGCGGAAAGCAGAGACTGCGCTGCGCTAACCACCTTCTCGTCAACCTTTAAGAAACTCAAATAAGGAAATGACAAAAATTTATTCCCTTCAGAAACAGAAATCTCTCGGCCGAGATGCCTCCTGAGGATGTAAACAAACTCATCCCATGTAAGAAATGAAGTCGCCGCTTCAAGTTCACGGTTCACAATCTTAAGAAGTATCTTCTTGCAAGCAATGGCCCGCGCATCATCAGTAGGATTAACAACTGGATAAATGAAGATGTTCGAGTCGATATAAACAGTCAATATGCTTCACCCAGAGTCTTCTTGATATCATGCATCGTAATTCCCCTTCGTAATCTCTTTGGGACATTCAGGAACTCGTCCAAGAAAGTACGTGGATCTTCGCTTCTGAGAATGACTTCGTCACCGCGGAATTCAAAAATTATTTTTTTCCCTTTCTTTAGGTCAAGGAACTTCCTAATATCTTTTGGAATGACAACCTGTCCTTTCTCTCCAATTTCACGTTCAAGGATCATATGCTTAATAAGTAAGAGCTACTATTTAAACTTTTACATACCTCAAGGTAGGACTTTTTATAGGCGATAGACAACTGAATAAACGGACATCCAGTTAGCAGGATTAAAAGATCGATCAATCTCGGGTTCAAATCCTTGCCTCCGCATCAGAAATCAGTATTCTACTCCTTGTGAAACTTTTCAGAAATTTTTGAAACGCTTTCGAAAAGAGCTCGCAAAAATGGAACTATTTTCACAGAAACAGAAATCATTTACTATGTTCTGAAAGATCTTCGAGAATTCTGGCGGAACAGAATTAAAGAAAAAAGATCATTATCACATGCCTATGCAATAACATGAACATGACAGAAGAATACATTATAGACACGTCAATCTGGGTTGACCTTTATGAGGACAGAAAGGGCTATGACAACGAGCCATTAGGCGATTATGCCTTTAAACTGCTGGTGAAAATAAAAGCGCAAGAAAAAGTAATTGTGCTTACAGATTTTCTTATCAAAGAGCTTGAAACACTTTATTCAGTTGCTGAAATCAATGGTATTTTTAACCCTTTTAACAAGATCATAAAAAAGCTTATAGCTACAGAAAAGCAAAGAGAAGAAGCCAAAAAGATTGCAAATGAAAGAGACGTTCCTGCTGGAGACGCCTTGTGTGCAATAGTGGCGAGAGACAATAATTCTATTCTTGTAACAAGGGACAGGCATTTCAGAAAACTTGAAGATATCTCAAAGCATCACAAACCAGAGGAGCTTATCTAATATTTTTATCCAATTCATTAAATACTTTTTCCCTGATTCTCTCAAGGTCTGCATCGCTAGTTCTCTTTTTAGAAGCACCTTTAAAATGGGCAAGTTGAATCATTGCATCCTTTAGTTTTGTCTCTTCTACTTTGTCTCTGAGTGCATTTCTGATAAATTCTGTTCTGTTGTGATATCTTTGCTTGTCTACAATTAAGTCTATTTCTTTCAAAAACATATCGTCCAATTTTAGGGTGATCATCTCAGTTGTCATATAGCCATTGTATATACAACAGCTATATAAATCTTTCGCCCTAACCTCAATAGTTTTGCCAGAAATACCAGTTCTTTAAGACGACTAATACGTCACAATTTTCCATATCGCAAGATAGGAATTTTGATAGGCAATAGACAACTGAATGAAAAGGCATCCAAATAGCAGGATTGAAAGATCAACCAATCCCGAGACCAAATCATAGTCGCTGCCACTCTTAGGAAATATTATAAATGCCATTAAACAAACAGAGAATAATGAAAAAGAACCTCAAGCTTGACAAGATCACAGACATAGCAACTAAGCGAGGATTCTTCTTCCCAACAGCAGAGATCTACAATGGTCCAGCAGGATTCTGGACATATGGCCACTTAGGAACAATCATGAAGCGTCGCTGGGAGAACCTCTGGCGTTGTTTCTTTCTCGGATTGCACGATAACTTCTTCGAAATCGAAGGATCAAACATTCTTCCGCAAAAAGTATTTGAAGCTTCGGGTCATTTGGAAAGTTTCAACGACCCATTGATTGAATGTAAATCGTGTCACTTCCGTTTCCGTGCTGATCATTTTGTCGAGGATGAACTCAATATCTCGGTCGAAGGTTTGTCAGCAGAATCAATGGACAAGCTCGTAAAAGATAACATGCTAAAATGCCCGAAATGCGGTTCAGAACTAGAAAAAGTTCGTTGGTTCAACATGATGTTCCCGGTTTCTGTCGGCGCAGTCAAGGAGGAAAAAGCATATCTTAGCCCAGAGACGGCGCAGAATCCATACATTGCATTCAAGCGAGAGTTCTTCGCTCTCCGTGAGAAGTTGCCAGTGGGGCTTGCAGTAATCGGGAAAGCATTCAGAAATGAATTAAGCCCCCGCCAGGGTTTCTTCCGTCTTCGTGAGTTCACCCAGGCAGAGCTTCAAATATTCTTCGACCCTGCCAAGATCAATGAAGCAGAACATTGGTCTGAAGTAAAAGATACGAAGTTGCGGTTGTTCCTTGTGAAAGATAGAAAGGCAAACAAGATCATTGAAATGACATGCGGGGAAGCAAGCAAGACGCTCAAGCTGCCAGAATTTTATCTCTACCACATGGCAATGGTGCAGAAGTTCTATCTTACTTCTTTAAAGATTCCAAAAGAGAGATTCAGGTTCAGGGAACTCTCTGAAGAAGAGCGTGCGTTCTACAACAAGATCCACTTCGATGTTGAACTGGACTTGGAAACGTTAAATGGTTGGAAGGAGGTGGCTGGCGTCCATTACCGTGGGTCACATGACCTCGAAAGACATCAAAAGTATAGCAAGGAGAAGCTTGAGGTGTTTATTGATAACAAAAGGTTTGTTCCTCACGTCCTAGAGCTCTCGTTCGGGGTTGACAGGAACATCTGGGCATTGATGGACATCTTCTTTAAGGAAGAAAAAGAGCGAACGCTGTTCACATTTCCAAAACTTCTTGTTCCGTTTGATGTTGCGCTTTTTCCGTTAGTAAACAAAGATAACCTTCCAAAAAAGGCGCAAGAAATCTACGAATCATTGCGTAGCCACTTCGCTGTTTTCTTTGACAGTAAAGGTTCAATCGGCCGCATGTACCGAAGGATGGACGAAATCGGTTGTCCTTACATGATCACGGTCGATCATCAAGCTTTGAAAGACGATACTGTTACCATAAGAACCATTGAAGACATGAAGCAAATCCGTGTGAAATTAAAAGACTTAAAAGAAACAATAGACGCACTTCTGCAAGGAAAGATCGAATTCGCAAAAGCAGGCAAGCTTTTATGAAATCAGTGCTCAATCCCAAAGAAAAAATCCTCTTGTACGGGGGAAATATATGGTCTTTTGGCGCGGGTATGCTCGGTCCACTGCTTGCAGTGTTCACCGAAAAAATCGGAGGCAGCATTCTCGACGTCGCATGGGCTTGGGCAATCTTTCTTATCATTTCTGGAGTCCTCTACATTAGCGCTGGAAGAATCTCCGATCACAAGATAAAGAAAGAAAACCTGATGATCCTCGGATATGCATTGAACGCGCTGTTCACATTCAGTTACGTTCTAGTGCAAAAGCCAGCACACTTGTTCATTGTACAAGCTGGTCTTGGAATCGCGCATGCTCTCGCCTCTCCGACATGGATGGCTCTCTATGCAAAGTACGAAGACAAAAAACACGCCGGATTAGCATGGGGTCTCGCTGGCGGTGAAGCCTCGATCTTCGCTGCAGTTGCAGTAATCATCGGTGGAATGATTGTAAGATATTTTTCATTTGATGTCTTATTTGTTGCTATGGGAATAATCCAGTCAATTGCAACAATCTACCAAGCACAAATTCTGAAACATCGTTAGTACAGCATAATATGCGCTAGTGAGCTTTGCATTGCCTGCAAGAAGCGAAAAAGAAGTGGATACGCAGCATGCACGTGAGCAAGTAACGTTGACGTCTGACGACATCACAACAGCGTTTTCACTAGGTAATCTTCGAGGAGCATGGTAAAAAGACCTATTTTTTCCCTGAAAAATCAAACAAACGTGATGTACACGACAGCAGCCGACACCAGCGCAAGCAGCGCTATCGTCACGTACACCACGCGTTCAAATCCATGGGAATCAGTGTTTTCCACATCGTATTCTGCATCGTCTTGCATAGTGTAACTGCTAAAGTCGTCAAGACCATATCCTTGTTCATAGAGCTCCATGATCCAACCTCCAATATAGGGTATAAGAAGAGGCTTGATGCCCCTCCCCCATCCTGTGCCTTCGAAACTTCCAGAGCAGGCACATCCGGCGTAGACCACCTTAATGGTTGTGCTCGCGTGGTCTTTCATCGCCCCTGGCATCAGCACATCCTTTGTCAGGCGCTTATCCGTTACACCTCTAAGGTCTTAAGGTATATAATAAAGTTCTGAAATATAACTGCTGGATTACCGAAACATTTATAATAAAATTTAGTTAAATGCTCAATATGCAAGGTGTCGGTCGAATCCAGGAAGGCAGTCATGCACAGGTGAAAGTCGACGTCAAGGATCGGAAGATCATCTACTTGTTAACGCAAAACGCTCGAATGCCCGTCACCGAAATCGCGAAGCGCGCAATGCTTTCGCCAGATAGCGTCTCCTATCGCCTCAAGCGGTTGCAGGAGAAAGGCGTTATTCTGAGGTTCTTTCCAGTCCTCAACTACAAGTACTTCGGTCTCAACGTCTTTCATGTCTTCCTTATTATTGACGAGCGTCACCATGACGAGTATGAAAATCTGCGGAAAGTGCTTGAGAGCCATCCGAATGTTCTATCGTTGATGGAATACAATGACCATTGGGATGTGCATGTCTCGCTCGTCGCAAAGAGTATTCGTGACTTCGACAGCATTATGACAGATCTAACCTCAAGATTCCCGAACGTCATTGTCGAAAAAGATATCCTTGAGAACATCAACAACTACAAGATTGAATTCATTCCGTATACCCTTGATCTCAAGAGCAGCGAGCGATTCCTGCAAAAGATTCCATACAAGATTGACGAGAAAGACCTCAAGATCCTGCAGGTGATCTCGAATAACGCGCGGCTGAGCACTTACGAGATTGGAAACCATGTCGGTATTGACGCAGACACTGTCGCATATCGTTTGAAAAAAATGATCAATGCGGGTATCATCAAGAGATTCACAACGTTGGTAAACTTTTCAAAATTAAAGTATCACTGGTACACCTTTGGCATGCAAATGAAAACATTCGATCACAAGCATGAAAAG
Organism: Candidatus Woesearchaeota archaeon; assembly: GCA_964374125.1. GTDB lineage: Archaea > Nanobdellota > Nanobdellia > SCGC-AAA011-G17 > UBA489 > CAYJXL01. The sequence goes on from CAYJXL010000053.1 coordinate 7,264, forward strand.
AAATTCCAGCAATACATCAAGAATATTCCTAGCATCATACGCGCGGTAAAGACACTTGGCGTGTGGGACGTTCTCCTCTACATCGTTGTTGACGACACAAAAGAGTTTCATCATATCGTCAAGAATCTCAAAAGAGAATTCTACGACATCGCAAAGATGTCAGAGGCGTGGATTGCGTACCAGGAGCATATCTATAACCCTATGCCGTCAGTTCTCTATCAGCACCCAGTAGCTTAATAAATACGTCCTGAAACCTTTTCTTCATGGGCCGGTAATTCAGCCTGGTAGAATGCTCGCATGGCATGCGAGATGCCTTGGGTTCAAAATCCATATGGAATGAAAGTCCCGACCGGTCCACGTTTTTCAACTTTCCTAAGCGAATAGCTGTTATTGAAACAAGAACCGCATAAACTTGAATTC
>CAYJXL010000054.1:0-7661 GCA_964374125.1 Candidatus Woesearchaeota archaeon
CTTTACTTCTTTTTTAGTGATACGCCGGAGCTCTGCTCCGATTGCGTAGTTCATTAGAGGGACGAGAATTTCTGTAGAGTTTGTGTTAGAGCTTCTTTCTTCAGGCATGACTATCGATGAGGTTATCAGAGAGTATCCGCATTTAAAACGAGAGGATATACTTGTTGCGCTTAGCTGAAGACGGACGCTCTGGACTTTAGCCTTAATATTTACTCAACCTTCAGATTAAAAAGAAGAAAATAAAAAAAGCAGTTCGTTATCCATTGACGGGGAGACATTTGCATATAGCAATGTCCGATCCTGCTGCTGTGCAAATACCTGCGTCAGGTCCTTGCCCTACGCAACCTGTTATTTCTTCATATTCTATACTACTATAGCAACCCGGTGTTCCTTGACAAAGTGCAGCACACACCCTGGTTATTTGTCCCATACAATCTGCTCGGCAATTAAAGGCTGCCGTATCTCTACACATCTGAGGGTCTCCTCCGACATCAGTTAATTTCACAATTGCTGCACATGTCGTGCTGAATGTTGCTGACGGGCACTCTGTTGCTGTAACTAGTCCTTGTGATTGTGGTACTTCTTTGTTTCGCAGCGCCATCACTACTAATAGGCCCATGATCAACATGATCATACCAATCATTTTTTTCTTGTGTTTCATTTGAACTACCTCCGACAGTTATTGTTGCGATGTTGTATAAATACCTTATTGTAGCCTAACATACCTTTTGAATTTATTATATGTAGTGACTACTTTGAAATGACATTGATTTACTGAGAAAAATAAAAAGGGTTATTCGACGTCGCGAATGCCTTCTTCTTTGATGACGTATGGAGCCTCCGCTTCAGGCAAACTCGGCGAATCCACCATCTTTGCAACACGCGTTCCTTTCTTTCCTTTTCTTAGGTACACACGCGTCGTCATGCCGTGACCAACGACGTGACCACCGACAGCTTCTGTTGGATCACCAAAGAACGTGTCTGGCTTGGACATGACTTGGTTGGTGACGTAGACGATAATGTTGTTCGATGTAGCCAGCTTCAGCAATGCATGGATGTGCTTGTTCAACTTTTGCTGACGATCTGCAAGTTGACCGCGGCCAACAAAATCAGATCTAAAATGACTCATCAGAGAGTCTACTATGACTAGCTTGATCGGTAGGTTGTCTTTCTTGATGAGATCTTCGACTTTTTCTGCGAGAAGCATTTGATGATCAGAATTAAATGCGCGAGCAACTCTGATGTTTTGGAGCGCTTTCATTGGATCGAGACCTGCAGCTTTTGCGATTTGCTGGATGCGGACGGTTCGAAATGTGCTTTCGGTATCAACCCAAACTGCCATGCCTCCGGCGCCGCCTTTTTCTTTTGGCAACTGGACATTGACTGCAAGCTGATGAGCGAGCGCGGACTTGCCAGCACCATACTGACCATAGCATTCTGTAATGCCCTGGCTTTCGATGCCCCCACCGAAGAGCGCGTCCAGCGCTTTTGATCCTGTAGAGACGCGAAGAATTGACTCTTGTTTTTTCAAAAGGTCAATGCCGCTTTCGAAGCCCATTTCAAGCTTTTCGCGAGCTGTGTTGATCATTTTGCGCGCGACAGCGTCTCCGAGACCGGTGAGTTCAACGAGATCGGCAACGCTGGCGACTGCAATGCTGATCAGATCATGATAGCCGCCTTCCTTGAGCTTTTCAGCGGTTGCTGCACCGACGCCGGGCAAGTCTTCTACGGCGAGATCTTTTTTTGCTTTCCTTATCTCAACTTTCTCATTCACCGGCTTTGCTTCAACCATCTCAGGCACTTCCTTCATTCTGCATCGCTCCTGTTGCTTAATAAAAGTTCCTCTTGCGCCTTCTGAAGGACGACAAGCATTTTTGGGATGTCTCCACGGCGCAGGTTGATAACGTCGTTGCGCCAGGTGTCTTCGCCACGCTTCTTGTAACTCCTGGAGAGGCTTAGAGTCTTGAATTCGACCTCAACACCGTCAACTTCACGCTTATTGAGCCAGACTGCAATCTCTATATTGCCGGCACGCCACTTCTTGATGGGCATATTCGTTAGCTGTTTTTTCATCTTTTGATTCCTCCTTGCTGTTCGCATTTTCTTTCAGGTAAACGGAGCGAGGCTATATGTGCTTGCCCCAAAAAATGGGAAATCTTCCGCGTTAAGTGAAAAGAATAAGGAAAAGGGCGAAACCCCCCAATGATTTGGCTATCCTTTCCTGAAGATTGTTTGGACATTGCGGATTCCTTTCGGGTTTTCTTTCAACTGAACTAGGATATAGCGAGGTTCTTTATAAATGAGAGGCGTGGGGTTGAAGAGTGATTATTGCCTAGAACATATATTTTTACTAGTATGGCAGCTTTGCTTCGAAACAAGCGGTTTCACAGCCGCTGAGCACCCGATTTTGTTGTCCTTCACAGCTGAGGTACACAACAGTAGCGCCGATGGGCTGTTGCTCCATGATTACTTGGTAACAGAGAGCCTTACATTCTTCGAGATTCGCGCTTCGCGGTGCTGTGACCTCGGTTGCCAGGTCGCTTCCTACTTTTTCAGGGCCTGCTTCTTGCATGATTCCTGCGACTAGCTGCTGTTGGACATTGTCGTTACCGGTGCAGGTTGCGTATATCTCTTCAGGGTATTCTTCTTCGTGGGCGAACCTGCCGGAGAAGCCAGAGGCTCCGAAGAATACAAGAAGCGAGAAGACGAGAACGATACTTAATACCCGGAGAAATCCCTTTTTCGGCTTTTGTTTTGTCGCTCTCCTTTTCATCGTGTTATTTACATTCATAGAGGTATTTAAACTTTTTTATACGAGATTGGCGATTTTGTAAATTGTTGCAAGCAGCATGGCAGCAAAAAAGAGCTTTTCGAAGAAACTTCCCGTGATGATGAAGCCCCGGATTTTCCATCTTGTTAGCGGATAAAAAAGTTCTACACCGTTCTTCGTGAGGGCGTCGCCGAGGATGTGCGCTGTGAAGCCGATGAAGAACGCGTAAGCTATGTCATGACCGAGATAGCGGTAGGCGAGAACACCCAGTATGAGCACGGCCAGCAGGCTATGCATGATGCCTCGGTGGCGAAAAAGAAAACTGACGATCTTGAAGAGCTGGAACTGATTGTTGATCTTGCTTCTTGCATGGTCTATGTCTGGAAGGCTTGCGCAGACGGCGACGAGGATGAGAAACAGAAACTTGTTTTGCACTGGAAGATACGGAAGGGTGAGCAGGCCAACAAGGAATCCCATTGCTATGTGGGTCTTAAACATCATTTTGCGGGATTTCCTTCAGCATCGCGCTGGCAAGCATCGCAGGATCAATCTCTGAGACGCGGTTTACTGCCATTTCCAACCGGTCGAACATCTCGTTTCTGTTGATCTTGCCCGAGATCACGATTTGCTTGCCAAGGACGTCCCGCTTGAGCTCTTCGAAACTTGTTCCGTTACTTTGGGCGCTCATAAGACGCTGCTCATCGACGCCGAGGATCGCGTAGACATTGTCGCGAAATGCAACAGAGCGGATGCTGCCTGTGCCATCGTCGAGGTAGAAGTTGAGGACCGGCGTTGGCTTTGGAATGACGGCGCCGTGCTCGTTGCATGAGCCGGCGATCTTGCGGTTGCATTCAGGACACGCCTCGTAAAATCTTGGCTCGAAGATCTGGACGATTGTGCCCATGATGCTTGCGAAGTCACCTTGCTTCACGTCCTTGACTTCTTTGCGCTGGGTTATTGATTCTTGCGAGGAGACGTTGTTGATGGTGACGCCTTCCGGGTTGACAGTGATCTCGCTGCGGCTACTTAAATGAAGCTCCTTAAATCCATTGTTATCGCGGATGTAGCCGTCTGTGAGCTTGAGGATTGTGCTTTCCTTGATGGTGCCATTTTCAATGAGACTTATCTGATTGGTGTCCCAGACGACGATGCGGATGAGGCCTGTTTCGTCACCGATGAGAAAGCTCGCGACACGGCCTTCGCGGTTTTCCTTCTTGAACGTGCGGATCTCATATGTCTTGAGCACTTTACCAATGACACAAATACCCCGCATTCCCGGCGCGAGCCTGTTGATCTTGAGGCCATTCTTCCTGACGATCTCGATCAAGTCAACGCCAAGCTCGTTGGCGACGATATGAGCTGCGCCTTCAGTGCTGATGAGGCCAGAGAGCTTGTTGAGCTTTTCCCTGACGCGACTCTTGATTTCGTCTTCCTGCTTGCCGGTGACTTCAGTAATCTTTGCAACTATGTCCTCGTAGCTGAGCCCTATCATTATAATAAGATTTTTTCTTCGGTTGTTTTTAAGCTTATTGCAAATCGAGTATCTATGTTTCCAATGAACTTTCTTTTTGTGTTTTTTGTCACATCGAAGAAGAGCGTGTTCTCTTTTCGTTTTAGTTTCCATGCGTCAAAGTATTCGAGCGAGCATCTCGTGATGAGGCTTTGTTCGCCTTCCAGTTCGTTGTACGCGGCAAGACATTCTTTCTTTTCCTTGAGCTTGTTTATTGCGTCTATAAACGTGTTGAAGCCTGTTTCGAACGCTATCGTGACGTTAGGATTCATGTGATATGCCATGAATTCGTTGCTGAGGTTTATCGGTCCTCCAGCGATGTTCAATATTTTCTTGTCTTTTAGGCTGCTTTGATACTGCGGGAACTCCTTGAGGCTCATCTCTTTTTTGATTGTGTTTAGATATCTGCTGAATGTTCCCTGATTATTGGCTAGGAATTCAGTTTCCATCTGTTTTTGCGTGATGCTGCAGCTGTTAAGAATGACGTAACCTTCATCTTTCTCGCAGCCCGGGATATTGAAACGTGCGTATGTTTCCCTTAACGACTGTGCTGCTGCGAGACGCGCGGCTTGCTCGAGATTTAACATTACTTGTTCGCCTTTGAGGTACGTCTGGAGCATGCCCGCGTGCCGTTCGCCCAGCACTGCGGATGTTACTGGACTTTTTTCATGCGATGCGAACGCGATATAGCTGGCAGTCAATGCGAAGAGCGCAGCCATGAACATTGCCATGACGACAATTCCTTTTTTGTTCATGTTAGCAGTACTCCATGATTATGATATTTGCGTCTTGCGCGACCAATGACATTTTCTTTGTTGGCTTCTCCCGGTTCATTCCATAGTCGATGCATTCGCTTTCTCCGATAGTTAACTTTTGCTTGTTTGGGCATGTTATTGTCAGCTTCGTGATTACCCGCGCATTGTTGAATAGCTCTTTCGCGATGCTGGGATTGCTAGAACAGGCATCGACGATATCGTCGCTGGCTTTGCTGCCATCATGCTCTGTCTTCAGTATACTCAAAAGCTCGAGCGTTGCGTCATCACTTGAAAGCCCGCCCTGAATGACCTCGTAGCGTTTCTCTACTGTGGCGTGAAAAAGTATGCTAAAACCGAAGAGCAGCAGGGGTATGAGCATTGCGAATATGACGTCGATGATGAGCATTCCGAGCCCGCCTTTCTTGCTATGCAGCATGGTACACCACGCTCATGTTTATTATTCCCTGATGAATGACGCCATTGTCAAAGACTGCGATGTATCGTGATGGACTGCTAATGCCGCAGGCATATTTCTCGCTGAAACAAAGCCTGCTGTCGATGATGTAGGCATCTTTGTTGTTGAATGCCTCGATTGTCTTGTTTTGGTACGTCAGCGTCAGCTTTGCGGAAAAGGCTTTTTTGTTGAGACACTGATCGAGCCTTTCAGGAGTGAACTTATCACTGTCTATAACGCCCAGCTGAGTTCTTGTTCCATCGTCGTAGCCGAGGCAGGTGCTTGCGAGCAAGAGACGACTAGCGTAGATCTCATTGACGAGCGGCCCGATATTCACTTCGCGGCTTGTTGCGGAATTGATGATGGAGAGGACAAAGAAAAACAACAGAATGGCGAGGAATGAAACTGCTCCGGCTTTGACCAGCTCAAACGTCGTCAGAAATACCTGTCCACTTTTGTTCATTTTTTAGCGACAACCATATATTCTTCGTCTCTTGAAAGATCGAGCTGCTGATTCTTGTCTTCGGCGAATGTGAATGCGACCGGCGTCTTTTCGGTGACGGTGACCTTGCCTTTTCCGATAGCGTAATGAAATGATGGTGAAACTTTATAGCGGATTGTGGCTTGTTGCGGACTTGCGTAGAGCACGTCAATGAGGAGGCCAAGGTTTTTGCTTTCGTAGGACTGCTGAAAGTACGTGTTCGTTGCTTGCGAGCGCGCATTATAAACAAGCGTCGTTGTCAGCATGACAAACAGCAGCATATACCACGTGAAGATATACGGCCGTTCAAATCCCCTTTTGTTAAGCTTGAGGCTCATTTTTTGTTTTGAGGCGATCTTGGTACTTGACGCTGTTCGCGTAATCTGCGATGAAGAGGTATGCTTTTTCCTGATCATGCATTTTTTCGATGTACAAGCGCTGAATGCCGAAGTTTATATCTGATGTCCAGTCTTCGCACTGCCCGTAGATGAAGAGGCGGGCGTACTGGTCATTGTAGAATTGGCTTTTTACCTCGATCCTTGGGCCAATAATATTCTTGTAGATTTCCTCTTTTTCTGTGTACTTGATGCTGCCTTTTTCAGGCACGCTGTCGTAATAATCAAGCGTGAAGATTTCATCGACGTCGTTTACTTTTTCACAGGCGATTGGAATGTTGTTTGCGAAGTCGTCATCGCTTGATTGCTCTTTGTAGAGACAGAGGCATGCGGCATTTTGGCAGCTGATGCTTGATGGACGCGGAACTGTTTCGTACTGGCAGTTATCTGCGGAGCCTTCGTTGTTTTTATTGAATGCGACCACGATGAAGTTCTTGCTGATGTAGAACGGGAGAGCAGGCGCGAGCATACCTTCTGTGTTTATCTTGGCAACTTTTGCGAGCATCATGAAATTGTTCATCGTTTCCTGCTCGTTGCCTCCACCCAAGAGACTTGAGAAAAATGAGACGATCGGCGGTGCGATAAGGATGATGATGAATACTGCAAGAGCCAATCCTACAAGATGCTCTAGCGGGAAACTTACGCCACCGTCCCCTCTTTTTTGCAGACGCATGCACGCAAGAGTTAACAATTCTATTTAAGCTTTGTTAATAGCTAGAAGGCTGTTATGTATGTTAGGATTTAAGGAGCTCCACATTTTTCACTGCCAAGGTCGCACGGCACTGAGAGCAGTTTTCTCTTGTCGTCAGCGGGAAAGGGGCCAATATACACCTCTGAATCCGGGCAATAGTACTTGACAGTAATCTTCTTACCCCCTTCGGTGTAATAGTCGGCTTCGCCATCGAGGGGGTTCATGTCTACTGCGAGTGGGCTGGTGCAGAATGCAGATTTGCCGCGGTTTGCTGTTGGCAAATTCTTTGCCTGTTCGCAGCGATCAGCACAGGTCTGGGTTGCGAGCGTCAAATCATAGCCCGCGGTTGTGCCAAAAAAGATTCTTTTAACCTGCGTTGTCAATGAGGATGTGCCACCGAGGAAGAAAGCGACGATCACGACGAGAACGACCACTACAAGAATAATCACGATAATGGTTGTGACTGGAAGCTCCTGTCCTTTTTTATTCATTGTTTATCCTCTTTCTGCCAGAATGGCACTAACGACCTATATAAATCTTTCTGGTTCTTTCAGTATCTCCGAATGATTCGATTTAACTTAGACTTTACACATAATTCCCATTAA
>CAYJXL010000055.1:0-7588 GCA_964374125.1 Candidatus Woesearchaeota archaeon
TGATCTCGTAAAAATGAGCCCAAAGGGACAGTTAGTAGTTCCTCAAGAGATAAGAGCAGATGAAGGATTTACTCCTGGGGACAGATTTGTCTCGTTTCCTGTAAAAGGGGGAGTATTGTTTAAAAAAGTAGAAATGCCGGATGTAAAAGCCGAATTTAAAAAATTATCGCAGGAAATTGAGAAACAATTCAAGAAGCAGAAAGTTACTCCCGAGGATGTTGATGAGGCAGTCAAATGGGCAAGACGAAGGTCTTCTTAGACACGAACATTCTTATTTCTGCTCTAGGATGGAAAGGAAAGTCGAGAGTAATTTTTGAGAAATGTTTGCATGGTGAACTAGCATTAGTAACGTCTCCTAGCCAGATTGAAGAACTAAAAAGAGTAATGGACTATCCAAAGTTCAGTTTTACAGAAGAGCAGAAAGCAACGTTTATCTCTGTAATTCTTGAGATTGCAACAATGGTTGAAATTTCTGGAAAACTAAAAGTGATTACGGAAGATCCATATGACGATGCCATGCTGGAAACTGCAGTCGTCGGGAGTGTTGATTATCTTATTAGTGGGGATCCGCATTTGTTAAAACTGAGAGAATTTGTTAAAGTGAAGACTGTTACGGCAAGTGAGTTTCTCGGAGTTTAATAAATATCACGTAATCATCGATAAAAAGAAAAAAACGCTGATGCCGAAAAAGAAGTAGGTGGCATCAGCAAGACTAAGGGCATTCTTATTTGGGGGGTTTGCCCTTGATTATGCAGTCACCCTTCTGGTGGAAGGCCTGGCGAAGCCGACCATGTCGATGCCGAGCTCTTCGCCGACTTGCAGTGCCTTTTGCGGTGCCTTCTTGTGCGTCGTTCTTCCCAGGATGTATGGCGAACTGACACCTGTTACAATCGTCATCACGCGGACACGACCGGTTATCTTTGGATCGATGCGTGCGCCCCAGATGACATTGGCATCTGCATCCAGCGCTTCGGTAATTATCTCGCCGATCTTGTTGACCTCTTCGAGCGTGAGATCATCGCCGCCGGATACATGAATTAATGCACCAGTGGCGCCTTCGTAGCTCACGTCCAAGAGCGGGTTTGTCAATGCTCGACGCGTGGCTTCTTCGACTCGGTTTTCTGAGTCTGACTCGCCAATGCCGATGACAGAAACATCGCCGTTTGCCATGATTGCTCGAACATCAGCGTAATCCAGGTTGACCAGTGATGGAATCGCGATTGTTTCGACGATGCCCTTGATCATGGTGCTGATGAGCTCATTCGCGACAGCGAACGCCTGCTGGATGGGCAGGTTTCCTGCTATGCTTACAAGACGATTATTGTCAATGACGATAACTGTATCAGAAACGTCACGAAGCTGCTGCAATCCAAACTCTGCCTTGTCGACTCGAGCGCGCTCGATGTCAAATGGCATTGTCACGGTTCCGATGACGATTGCTCCTGCTTCACGCGCGACTTGCGCGACGACTGGAGCAGTTCCTGTGCCGGTACCGCCACCGAGACCTGCGCAGATAAATGCCATGTCTGAATCCTTCAAAATAGTCTTGATCTCGTGCAGGGATTCTTTTGCTGCCTCGCGTCCCTTGTCTGGGAAACCGCCGCATCCTAAACCGCGGGTTAACTCACGGCCAATGAGAATCTTGCCGTCAGCTTCTGTAATATTAAGATGCTGCAAATCTGTATTAATTGCATAAATCTTTGCACCGGAGATGCCTTTCTTGTGTAACCATGAAACCATATTGTTGCCTGCACCGCCGCAGCCGATCACGACAATGTTTGCCTCTCCCACCCGTAAATCACCCATATCTTGCGCGTTCATCACAGCATTGTTTACTAAACCTTCCATGTTTGCTCCCCCTTTTTTGTTTTTGTTGCACTGCAGTATGTGTATACTGCAACACCATAATCTTTATATTGTAGCTCTGACATACTACTTCCTAGATCAGCAAAAGTTTACGGATTTGTGATGTAAGCTTTGAGAACAAATGATCTAGTTTAAACTTACGAATGTCCAATTCGTTTGTTCAGACCTTGATTTTGATTATATTGTCCAAGATATAATCAAATGCTCAATTCTTTTTATTCATCTCTCTTATATATAAACATTTTTTCAGTCGAATGTATATGTTAAACGCGTTAGTTCCCCCTTTAATGCAGTTTCTGCGGGTTGTACCCCCTGAATTTGGCATTCTTTCTTCACGCGTTGGTTTTTCTTGTTTTTCATTTCGAGGGCATTTTTGTCTGCATTGGGAGTAACGCTGCGGAGAGAAACTTTTTAAAGATCAACAGAGTTTTTTCTGCATGAAAAAGAGTGTTGCTCATCATTTTGACTTTGTGGAAGCGCTGACGACAAGCGGTATGTATAAGGGATTGGTGATGCCGAGCTCTGACGCGCACAAGATTGTTTTGAAGCTGTCTTCAGGATACAATGTCGGTATTCTGCGGAAGCATGTGCAAGCGTTGAAGGTTGTTCAGCATGCGCAGCCTGCGAAGAAGCTGACACTAAAGAAAATTTCCGAGAAGAAGCACTTGCCGACGATTTCTATCGTACACACGGGTGGAACGATTAGCTCAGAGGTTGATTATACGACTGGGGCGGTCGTGGCAAGATTTACGCCTGAGGAGCTCGTGGCGAAATTTCCTGAACTTGAGGAAATTGCGAATATACGATCTCGGTTGATCCGCAATATGTTTTCCGAGGACATGCGATTCGCGCACTATAATCTCATGGCTAAAGAAATCGCTCGGGAAATTAAAGAAAACGTCGATGGCATTATCGTTACGCATGGCACTGACACGTTAGGGTATACAGCAGCTGCACTTGCGTTCGCGTTGGATGGTCTTCCTATTCCAGTTGTGCTTGTTGGCTCGCAGCGAAGCTCTGATCGAGGAAGTTCTGATAGCGGGATGAACTTAATTTGCGCTGCGCAGTTCATTGTGAAGAGCGACTATGCTGGAGTTTGTGTTTGTATGCACGAGACGATCAGTGATGATTCCTGTTCGATTTTGCCCGCGTGCAAGACAAGAAAATTACATGCGTCGAGGAGAGACGCGTTCAAGGCTGTAAATAGCGCTCCGATTGCGAGAATTGATATGAAAGGGAATCTAGAGTTTGTTCAGACGAATTACAAACGACGAGAAAAAGAGAAAGTCATCGTGAGAGAATTCAGGGAGAATCTGAGAATTGGGATTTTAAAGATACATCCTCAGATGCATGTGCAAGAATTTTTATCGTATAAGAACTTTGATGGGCTGATCCTTGAGGGCACAGGGCTTGGACATGCGCCAATTAATGTCACCGATAAAGAAACAAAAGAGCATGGGAAGATTTATGAAACCATCAAAGTGCTTGCGGGCAAGATGCCGGTTGTTATGACGTCGCAGACGATTTATGGCAGAGTTAACATGAACGTCTACTCTCCTGGAAGGAAGATGATTGAAGCAGGCGTGCTTGGGAATTACTGCGATATGTTGTCGGAGACCGCGTTTATTAAACTTGCATGGTTGTTGAGCAATTGCAAAAAAGATGACGTTAGGAAACTCATGGCGGAGAACCTGCGTGGAGAGATCTCGAAGCGAACACAGGAGAACGAATTTGCGAGATGATGTATATTGGCGATTTGCTTAATAAGTTGCGATGGGACAAGAACCTCAAACCAGAAGAATATATCATCGTATACTTTGACCGGATTGCTGAGAAGAGCTTCGAAGTGCCGTTTAACGCAATCTCGCGTTCTGGCAACTTTATAGTTATCAAAAGAAACAGACAAGATGTGAGCATTCCACTGCATAGAATAAGAGAGGTTAGAAGGAACGGGAAAGTGATCTGGGAACGATAAGTTGATACGAAGAGATTTATATAGGGGCACATCATTTCAAATAAATGAAAGAAGAAGCTGAACAAGTCGAGTCGCAGCAAGATGATCCAATCGAGAAATTTAGGTCTCTCGCGAAAAAACTTAAGATAAGAAAGTTTGATATTCATGCTATCGAAGAGGAGTATGAAGAGCGATGGAAGAGCTTACACAACACAAAGTGAATGATTACAAAAAGCTTGGACTTAGAATAGGAATTGAGATTCATCGCCAAATAGAGTCTCATAAGCTGTTCTGTCATTGTCCTTCTGAACTTCGTGATGACGCTCCCGAGTTCCAGGTGATGCGCCGCCTCCGTTCCGTGGCAAGTGAAACAGGCGAGGAAGACGTCGTTGCAGACTTCGAAATGAAAAAAGGAAATCACGCCCTGTACGAAGGTCATCATGGCAGTGCCTGCGCTATTGAGCTCGACGAGGAGCCGATCATGGAGATCAATCATGATGCATTAAACGTTGTTCTTCAAGTGTGTAAGATGATGCACATGCATGTTGTCGATGAGCTGCAAGTGATGCGCAAGCAGGTCCTTGATTACTCGAACACCTCGGGGTTTCAGCGCACGGCATTAGTTGCCCGCAAAGGATACATTGAAACAAACACAAGTCGCGTCGGCATTCAGTCCGTCTGCATCGAGGAAGACGCAGCACGAAAAATAGGAACACAGCACGATCACGTGATCTATCGGTTAGATCGTCTCGGTATTCCGTTGATTGAGATTGCAACCGCCCCAGACATGAATGATCCCAAGCACGTACAGGATGTCGCCGCGTACCTTGGCATGATTTTGAAGTCTACTGGTCGTTTCAAGTCTGGCATCGGCACCATTCGTCAAGACCTCAACGTCTCGATTCAAGGTCATCCTCGTGTCGAAATAAAAGGCGTTCAGGATCTTCGCCTTATTCCTCGTGTCATCGAACTAGAAATCGAACGCCAACAAGAGAACCTCACGAAAAAACAAGCTCGGCCAGAGGTCCGGAAGATGAATCCTGACGCAACAACAAGTTTCTTGCGACCAATGCCGGGTGCTTCAAGAATGTACGTGGAGACTGATCATAAGCCGCTTACGATAACGAAACAGATGCTTGATATCGTCATTGTTCCAGAACTCATTACAGAGAAGGCGATCAAGCTTGAGAAGCAATATGGACTGCATGCGGAACTTGCGCGGGAAGTTGTTGACAACGAGCTGTTCTTTGATTTCGTGAACCAGTTCAAGAATCTGGAGCCTGCGTTTATCGCGAAAACACTGGTCGAGACACCCAAGGAAATCAAGGCGCGATTCAATCTGGATATTGGACGATTAAAGGACAGCGACTTCGCTTTTGTGCTGAGCCATGTGAATTGCGGCGATGTGCCGAGATCTGCTGCGCTGGAGATCTTGACGGAATTGGCTAAAGGAAATGTCGTGAACATCGAGAATTACAAGATTGTTTCTGATGAATCACTTGAGAAGGAGATCATTGCTATCATTGACAAGAACAAGGGAGCTCCGTTGAATGCATTGATGGGCGAAGTGATGAAGAAATACCGCGGCAGGGTGGATGGGAAGAAAGTCGCCGAGCTCATCAAGAAAAACACGTAAGATGAAATCTTTACTTACCTTGCCGAATCTTCTGACATTCTCAAGGATACCTTTGGCTTTTGTTTTTGTTTGGCTGCTCTTCTTGGACAAGACGCTTGGTGCCTTAATCGTTTTGACTATTGCTGCAGTTTCAGACCTTGAGGGTTTTATTGCGCGGACGAAAGGAGCGACGAGCGACTTCGGCGCGTTCTTTGATCCTTTCTGCGATAAGTTCTTTATGATTATTGCTGTCGCTAGTGTGACGCTTTATTATCGGCTGGAGCTTTGGCACGTGTTCATGATCCTCTTTCGCGAGTTCTTTGTGTTAACTTATATGCTGTCCCTGGTGTTCTTGGGCTATAAGAAGACCGCGAGGGTTGTGAAAGCGAGGATTTTCGGGAAAGTTGCGACGACCTTGCAGTTTGCTACAGTGTTTCTTTTGTTGATTGACAGCCGACTATTTACGACGATGGTGTACTTGACGTTCGTCTTTTCTTTTTTGGCGTCGCTTGACTACTTGCTGAAGCTGCGAATGAACTTTCACCTCTTAAAATGATCCTCAAAGCACTCTATCTGATCTTGCCTGGCGTGTTTGCGAACATGGCGCCTGTCCTCTGCAAGAAGATTCCGTTTCTGAATTATCCTGTTGACCTTAACAAGCGCTGGGGAGGAAAGCCAGTCTTTGGACCTCATAAAACATACCGCGGCTTCTTTTTTGGCATTCTCTTTGCGATGGTTATTGTTTTGTTCCAACGCTTTCTTTTTCAGTATTCGATGTTTCGGAACATTAGCCTGATAAATTATGCGACAGCCCGTCCTTTTCTGCTGGGATTCCTTATGGGGTTCGGAGTTCTGTTTGGTGATCTCGTGAAAAGCTTCTTCAAGCGACGTCTTGGGATCAAGCCTGGAGCTTCATGGTTTCCTTTTGACCAGCTTGACGCGCTGGCGGGTGGATTGGTTTTTACTAGTTTGATGTATGTTCCGCCGCTCAACATGATCTTCTTTTTGTTCATTGCTGTTCCTCTTCTTTCTCTCGCGACAAACTACCTCGCTTTTTATTTGCGACTCAAGGAGACAAAACGGTAGCGCGCACTTCCGAGATCTTTTAGGGGACAGTAACCTTTTTATATTCTGCAAGGGGTGTAATACTATGCGTAGTCATGTACTTCTGCTCTTGGTTGTTGTGGTCTTCATTCTTACTTTTTATGCTTTTCACCGAGATTTTCGCATGTTGCAGGGAAAGGCTACGAACGTTGCAGAGAGTCCTTCTTTTGAAGAAGCTCGGGAAGCGGGTCTTTATTTATCTCAAAATATGTTACCTCTCGATTACATCGAATTCCTGAAAGAACCTCTCTCAAGACCGGATGAAAATCCACTTTCTGAGGCGTTGAACACTCTGAGATCCAGCGGAGACCAAAACCTCCTCAGAGAAGCTCTTATGCGTTATCCGGTGTACATAGCGTCTTTGGAAGGCAAGGAGCTCTACAACAGTATTGAAGCTCTCGCCCATCAAAAACGCTTCTTTCCAAAGACATTGTGGGATCTTTTTCCCACCAACGTTGCACTTGGTGACTATCCTCTTGTGTACAAGATGGTGCACAATCTTCATGAAAAAGAACTTGCTTCAGACGGGACTGTCAAGGAGGTTATGCTTCGATTTGCCGCCCTTGTCGATAATAGGGAGGTTGGTATTGTTCTTGTAGGAGACTATCCTGTTGGATTCCGGTTGGATGCTCAGAAAGGATGGTTGTATCACAATACAATCTATATTGCTATAGACTCTCCGTACACACTCACAATGACGGTAAGAAAAACCTCGTATTCAGAAAGTGATATACTGACTGGCTACCAGATTTTCAACCCCCTCGTGCCTTTTAATCAGCGGTCGATGAATGTTGGCGTGCTCATTCCTTATAGTGCTGCTGAGCCACTGCCTTCGAACTACCAAACGTACCTCCAGCCGATCCTGGAGAACATTCGCCAATATTTCCTTGATAATTCTGATGGGCGGACGTCGATGACATTTACCTTGCACCCTGTTCAGGTGCCGTATACTGGTGTCAGTACGAGGGATCTCATTACCGCTGGCGACCCTTCCATTGATTACTCCCGTTATACGTTTGTCATGGTTACTGTTCTTACAGCCTCTTATT
>CAYJXL010000056.1:0-7542 GCA_964374125.1 Candidatus Woesearchaeota archaeon
GAGTGCTGTTCCTGCTGAATGGTACGAAAGCTTTATACAGGAAGTCCGACAGATATTTCTTGATCTTCAAGAGCATGATAGCACCACGCGGTGCTACTTGCTTTTTTCTCTTAACTCTTAAGTAAAGAATTCACCTTCGGAGATACTGCAGAGTGCGGCGCAACGTAAACGAAAGTTATTCTACGCCACAAAACACCAGACAGGCTCCGCTTTAGGAAAGATTTGGGTATTCTCGTGGCTTCAAAAAGAAGTAAACAATTCCCCAGTGCTTTTGAACTCCTTGCACTTCATTTGATAGCAGTCCATGATCTTGCCAGATCTTGCCTGGATGGAGTTTAGAGGCAACTTGTTCCAATCAAGCCTCTCAGGGCTGTGGATTATATGCGAGGTGCCAGAACTGACCAAGGCAATTAAGTTATAGAAATCGTAATGGAGTGGGCCTCTGTACTCTGTTGGGCTATATGTTTGGCCAAGCAGAATATTCATTCTCAATAAGCCAAACTCTGCCAATGAAACAGATGATGGGGTAGGATGGTCATAGGACTCTGCTACAACTTCCATAAAATCCGAGGCATTGCTTTCAATCCACTCGCCTTTCTTGAACAATTGTACTTTTTGTGAAAATGATGCAAGCAGCTCCCGATATTCACCAGTTTCTTCGTGAAGATACGTAATAAGCAGGAAAACCGCCGCGTAATCTTCAAGAAATCCCTCTTCCTGAACCTTGTTGCCAAGTGAACTATGGTGCAGCTTGCCGCTATCATAATGTTTTTCAAGTAGTTTAGTGAAAAGATTCTTTGCTTTTTCTAGTGCGTTTATATTCGCTGTGCATCTCCAAGCCATAACGAGGCCAATGCCTGCTAACGCATTCCAACTCGTTATTATTTTCTTGTCGACAAACGGTTGGTTTCTTTTCTTTCGCACAGCAAGCAATTTTCTCTCAATTTCAGGTAGCGATGCTTCCTTTTTCTTTATGAGATGGTTTTTTCCTTCAAAATTTCCATGTTCAGTAATCTCATACGTCTCGCTACATCTTCTAAATTCTTCTTCTGTAAGTACTTCTTTGAGTTCCTGTCTCGCCCAAAGATAGGTAGCGCCCTCTTCATGATTGGTGTCAGCATCGTGTGCAGAATAGAATAAACCATCATCCTCAAAAGTCTCTTCTAAACAAGTCATTATACGCTCAGCCACTTTTTTATATTCTTCTTTCTCTAGAACTTTGTAGGCTGCGCTATACACCCATAACAACATGGCCTGGTCATACAGCATCTTCTCGAAATGAGGGACAGTCCAATTTCTGTCAACACAATACCGGAAGAATCCCCCCTGCAGGTGATCATGAAGCCCTCGATGAGCCATGGCATCTAACGTCTTCTCAATGAACATCTTGAGATTCCTTGTTTTCATTCTTTCATAGCAGCTCAGCAAGAAAAGCAACGTATTGTAGGGGGGAAATTTTTGGCTATAACCAAAGCCCCCATAATCGTGATCATAATACGATGCAATGATCTGCAAAACGTGCCCGTCCGAGAAAATATGCTCTTTAGATCTCTCTAGTACTGCATCTTTATACCTACAAGCAACACCCTTATTCTTTATTTCTTTCAATATTTCAATAAACGCAGGCATGCCGTATTTTGATTTTACAGGCGCATAGGTCAATGCTAGGATCGGTTTTCGATGAGAAGTCAGGAATACATTCAAGGGCCACCCGCCCTGGCCGGTAGTTCTTGTGATAAACGTCATGAAATACTGGTCAATATCTGGACGTTGTTCCCTATCAACTTTAATAGATACGAAATGCTCATTCAGAAAACCAGCGACTTCTCTGTTCTCAAAAGTTTCAGCCGCCATAACATGACACCAATGGCAGGTAGCATAACCAATAGAAACAAGGATCAGTTTGTTTTCTTTCCCAGCATATGCAAGTGTTTTCTCGTTCCACTCCTGCCAATGAATAGGATTATTTTTATGCTGCTGAAGATAAGGAGAAATGGCCTTGTCTAAATTATTTCTGTGGAAGTCAATCATAAAAAGTATGGTTTCACCGCATATATATAGTTATTGTCAACAGCGCTCTGTAGAAAGTTCCATCTCCGTCAAAAATCTGGAAGACAAAGGTATAAAAAGCTGCTGACGTAAGTTTGCACCAGACTGACAATCCTTCAAATAATGAATCAAACAAACATTCGAAGGTCCAGCATCAGTTATTCTCTTGCAACTGAGAAAATTCTCTTGTTTTGAAAAGTGGTGGAATGTTTTTTTCACGTACTTTGAAGGTTTTCTTCGAAAGGCGCACATTTCTGAGGACTTTTTTTGCAGCAGGAGAGGAAGTTTCGATAACAGCCTTAGAATTTTCAATAAAAACACAACAACTCAGATTAAGACAAAAATATAAACTGACCTCATGCCAGAACAATCACATTTAAGCCTATCTACAGCGAAGAAATCTCAGCGACTTCAGTCCTGAGATGAATTCGCTGCCCATAATACTCTTCATACTTGTCAACCGCACACGCAACAGATATATACATGCGCGCTTGCATCATTCCTATGCTTAAGACCTACAAGTTTCGCCTGTATCCGACCAGGCCACAGGAAGAACGCCTGCTTTGGACGTTAGAACAGTGCCGCTTCACGTACAACACGCTTCTTGGAGGCTTGCAGCAGCAGGAAAAGCCAAATCAAAATGAGCTCCGCATTCGTTACTTGCACTGAAAGAGCAATATCCCATGCTGAAGAATGTGTACTCAAAGGTGCTCCAGCATGAAAACTATCGCCTGTTCTCAAATCTCCGCTCGTTAGCCCAGCGAAAGAAGAGCGGCAAGAAAGCTGGCAGATTACGGTTCAAGAACAGGCATTCATTCAAGACCTTCACGTACAACCAGAGCGGGTTCAAGATCATCACGAATGACTTAAGATACGACAAGCTTCACTTGGCGAAGATTGACGACATTCCTTTCACCATGCACCGCGGCATCAAGGGAGTCGTGAAGCAGATCACGATCAAGCATTACCCTTCTGGCAAGTGGTTTGCTCTCATCGCTGCAGAGGAACGTACAACACCGCTCCCGAGCACAAATGCATATGCGGTTGGCATTGATCTTGGTCTCATGAATTACGTCGTTGACAGCGATGGTCATCGCGTGAGCCATCCCAAGCGTCTCGAACGATCGTTGCTGAGATTGCGGACAGCGCAACGAAATCTTTCGAGGAAAAAGAAAGGATCAAAGAACCGAGGGAAGCAGCGCGTCAGGGTCGCGCGTGTCCACGAAAAAGTCATCAACCAACGCAATGATGTCCTGCACAAACTCTCACGATACTACGTCAATGCCTACGGCGTGATTGCTGTCGAGGACCTCAACATCCAGGGCCTCATCAAAGTATCGTATACTGCGCGAAACATGATGGATGCTGCATGGTCGACATTCGTCCAGATGCTGTGCTGCAAGGCTGCAAGTGCTGGCTGCACAGTCGTGAAGGTCGAAGCAAGGGGAACAACGCAGCAGTGTTCAAACTGCGGAACGATCGTTCCGAAGAAACTCTGGGATCGCATGCATAGCTGTGCCTGTGGATTCCAGGCTGATCGAGACTATAATGCAGCTCTCAACATCCTGAAGAGAGCGCTAGGGCAGGAACTGCCCGAATGTACGCCTGTGGAGATCAGAACCAAGGTTCCGATACTTCCTTCTTTGGGAGCGGGACAAGTTCGATCGTTGAAGCAGGACGCTCAGGACTTTAGTCCTGAGTAGTTCACATAACAGTAATCCCATAGTATTACTCATGAAAACAGTGACCATCAAACTGCCCGAAGATCAAGCGCGGGACCTGGACCACATGGTAAAAGAGAGCAAATCGCCGTCGAAATCAGAGTTCATTCGACAGCTGATTGCAGACAAGCTCAGACTGCGAGAACGAGAAAAACAGGGCTGGCTGGCATTGGCAGAGAAGTCTCTCGAGAAGATCTGGAAGAACAAACGCGATGACGAGGTCTGGAGCAAATACCTATGAATGTTGCGCAACGCGATATTGTCCTTGTCCCGTTTCCATTTTTAGATATAAAGAATAAAATCAAAACTGAAGTAACTTCTTTTGTTCGCCATGCTCCTTCAGCACAACGCTCTTCGTCGTATAGCAATCTAACGGCAAGCCAATCATTCCCCGTATCGCTTTTAGCGCTTCCTCAAGTGTATTGAACTTCATAGGTTCTTTAGAGAAAGCTCCTTTGCTCACTTCCCTCAGTATACCAACTCCAAGATGGGCCCAATATGATCGTTTTACTTCTCGAAAGACAACAACAGAAGCCTGTCGTCGCATCTTCAGCAGATGTTCAGCAGCCGCAAGTCGATTCACGTAGTACGCCCCAGTAACAGACTCGGCATATCCTTTCCGCTTAAAGTGCCCCTCGTAATCATGCCAGAACTTCGAAGGCATCCGCTCATCAATCTCAATAACTTCAAAGCTCCAAGCATCTGGCATCAACAAGAACACATAATTATTCCCAATGTATTCATCATGAAACACCATAAACTCATCGATCCAAGGGTACTCTTTTAGTTTCTTGATAAAACTCTCAGAAAGCACGCTGTCAACAGCAGTCGTCGCCCATCTGCTAGGTACAAGCTTCCTCTCAGTCTTAACCCCAAGCAGACCAGCAGCAAGCAGTCGTATCAAAGAAGTAACTGAAGTGTTGTGAGCATACAGTTCATGCAAAGCCTCGGACGCCTTCGCGTCAGTGTCATCAACAAAATAATCAACCTTTCGCTCAACGCGAATGTTGCTTTGGATCCTCGCGTTAAGAAGCGGGGCTGGATTCGCAATCGGCGCATGGAATTGATCCATCTCAAAGGAAAATCTCGGCTTCTTTTTCAGAAAAAACTCAAGATCTGTCGGCTTGCTTGCCATCGCCACTTCCTGCATGATATCTCTGAGGCGCTCGCCCGCGCTTTTCGTCATTGTCTTGAACCGCGAGTAAATCAATCCTCCGCGAAGCGTCAGCACTTCCTCAATCCGCAACCGCCGTTGAAACCACTCCTCTGGCGAGTTCTGAACATAAGACTGCTCATCATGCTGCGGCGGCGCAAGGATGCCGCTGAAAATGTGCGGATATCCATAACGACCGACAAAGATTTCAGGCGGCGAGCTCCCAGAAAAGTCGAGTTTAAACGTCTTTGGAAAGGTCTGCCGCAACTGGCGAAGAATGTATTGAGCCTTCTGGTAATCTGCACCCGTGATCATCAAACAATAAAATAGAAGAGATATATTAAGGTTGTGTGGAAAGGTGATGTTATTCCTTCAGCTCGCTGATCCCCAAGAGGATAATCCCTAGCCCTAACAAGAAAAGCGCGGAGACAATGCCGCCGCGGACGATCGTGAGAAATGCCATCAGCAAAGTTTTATATGTCAGCAAAAAGACGCCAACAACAAGGAACAATAGCCCCACAACGATTTCAATGAGCGCTTTCATAGCACAATTCAAAAAGGACAGAGTTTAAATGTTTTTGTGTGATCCAAAAGAGAAGTAAAGTTGTCACCAAAAAGAAGGAAAAATCACGGGGAAAAAGACAACGCGTCTCTCGCTTCGCTTCCAGTCATCCCCAACACACGGGCAAACGAAAGAAGGTCAGCTGCGTTTCGTTGTTCCCACTTCGTCCGCGCGCACGACGCAACCACCATGCGGACATGGAACTTGCGGCAAAACCTTACATTCTGCAGCATGCGCCCAAAAATCCTCGCGCGCTCTGTTCCCTCTTTGACACGAAGAAAGTCGCTGAAGCTAAAGCCCACGATGATATTTCGTTCACGCGCTTTGCGCAGGAGCTGCTCGTTCCACCCGCCTTGCCGAGAGTGCACGTCGTCGCTCCCGACCAAACATTCTGCGTTAAAGACAATGCAGGCAGGCTTGTAAAAAACAATCTTACGCAAGAGATCAACGCTCCCAGCCTCAACAGCGCCGACAGACCTCCATCGGAGAATCTGGTTAAATCCTAGAGCAAATCCCTCGCCATCAAACCGTACAATATCATTCATCATCGTAGTATTCGGCATTTTTCCCCGCTCGTGTCAACAACCGTCACCTTGTGCTTTCGCGAAACAGCCTCCAATAGGCAGACTTGCAAGATCTCCGCATCCATGTTCTCCCGAATCTTCTGCTTGGGATAGCGACGGCGTTGCAGCCTCCTTCGCAGCGTCCGCAGGTCACAAACAGCCACATAGCAACGATCAACATATTTTGCAGGAAGATAGTGGCTCAGGTGGGAGTCGATGACAATGTCCTCGCTTGACCGCTTGATCACCTGCTGCAGGCATCGAACAACCTTTGTGACATCGGCAACGTAGCTGCGCAATGACCGATCATAGCCAATATAAAGCTTCTGCGCTTTGATAAGCTTTGCAACGTCAATGTAGCAGGCGCGTCGCTGTCGCGCAAGCAGTTTGGCAAACGTCGTCTTTCCCGTGCCTGGCGTGCCCGTAACAATGAAGACCTTCATGAATCAAAGGATAGTAGTCCCTATAAAACCCTTTCCCCGCAATAGCCGCTCGAGATTTCTCAGGTCTTTGCCAACAATATACGCCGGAATATGGTGGTATTTGATGATCTCCGCAGCATGCTGGTCAAGGACGAAATGCTGTCCCGGCTCGAACTTCATCTTGGTGGCTCGCCGGTAAAAATCGCCAGGAGAAATCTGTGGAATGAGTTTTGCGTCACGAAATTTCGTTGGGTCCCTTGTGTAAAGCCCGGCAACATTAGTAATGTTGATGAACCTTGTCTTCAAGTGATTCGCAAGCTGCGCCGCTGTGCCATCACTCGTCTGCTGATCATGAAACCGCAACGCCCCGACAAATACAACGTCATTTTTTCTGATGATGTATTCGACTTCCTTCATGGTCTTCGGCACCGCGTGCGATGCGCCCCTGCCAAAAATTTGTGCCATAAACCATGCATGAAATCGGGTCACGAGAATGCCGGCAGTCGCTCGAGTTCTCATGTCCTTAAGCTTGAGCGCATGAATGTATTTTCTGGCAGTTGAACCACCGCCGACAACAATAATGAACTTTCGGTCACGGAATTTCTTGAGCAGCGAGCAGAATTGCTGAAGGTAATCCATGTTGACAGCATCAGGAACTATGATGCTCCCGCCAAGACTTAGCACCTCTGTCTGCATACGATAAAGAGCGCATCAATCTTTATAAAACTTATGCGTCATCAACGGTAAACAGCCTTGAGTCCCGAACAACCCACAAGCCGATGCGCGCCCCAGCATCAAGCCACCCATGAGCATAATTGATAGCGGCAA
Organism: Candidatus Woesearchaeota archaeon; assembly: GCA_964374125.1. GTDB lineage: Archaea > Nanobdellota > Nanobdellia > SCGC-AAA011-G17 > UBA489 > CAYJXL01. The sequence goes on from CAYJXL010000056.1 coordinate 7,299, forward strand.
ACGCGTTCACCAGGTCGCCTTTATCGCGAAAATGTTTTGCATCCGCAATATACCTTGCAATCATGTCAAGAAAGTCCTCGCGTGCGCCGCGTAAGCGTGCGTCCTCGGGGGCGGCCAGTGCTTTGGTGAGAGCCTCCTCGCTGAGCGCAATGTACTGTCGCACCTTCTCAAGCGAGAGATTGTCCATAAAAAGGGGTGTCTAATAGCCTTTTAAGCGTAATCCTTCACAGAACAGAAAGTCACC
>CAYJXL010000057.1:0-7452 GCA_964374125.1 Candidatus Woesearchaeota archaeon
ATAGAGGGATCTCTCTTGAAAACAAGAGAAATCACCCGTTAAGTTACACGGTCTATAAGCAGCGATTGCTTTATAAAACATAAACGCTGAAGCACTGTGCATGGATCAGCATTCAATTATAGAATTGCGCAACGCGTGGAAAACGTACGCCATGGGCGACAACAACGTGCATGCATTGCGCGATGTCTCCCTCAAAATTCACCAAGGAGAGTTTGTCGCGGTTGTTGGGCCGTCTGGTTCTGGAAAATCGACGATGATAAATTTGATCGGTTGCCTCGACACGCCCTCGAAGGGCTCTGTTTTCTTGAAGGGCCATGACATCGCCAAGCTTTCAGAATCAACGCTGGCACGCATTCGGGGAAAAACGATTGGGTTTATCTTTCAGCAGTTCAATCTTATACCAACGCTGACTGCCCTGGAAAACGTGATGCTACCGATGGTCTTCCAGGATGTTGCGCTCGCAACCCGCCAGTCCACGGCGACGCAGCTGCTGGCACGGTTTGAATTAAGCGACAGGATCCATCACAAGCCAAGCGAGCTCTCCGGAGGACAATCGCAGCGCGTAGCAATCTCGCGATCACTTGCAAACAACCCCGAGGTCGTTTTGGCAGACGAGCCGACAGGCAATCTCGACTCCAAGACAGGAGCAGAGGTTATGCGCGTATTGACAGAGTTGCACCTTCGCGAGGGGAAAACGATCGTTCTTGTCACGCATGACCTGAATCTCGTGCATCACGCAGAACGCGTTATCTATTTAAAGGATGGAACGATCGATAACGTTGTCAAAAAGAGGCAACCATGAAGCACTATTATATCATAGCAATGTTTTTTGTTCTTGCGAGCGCCCTCGTGCAGGCTCAAGTGCTCCGCGTGGACATGGTTCAACAGGATCCAGATCCGGTTCGCGCTGGCGACGTTGCCAAGGTGACATTCAAGGTTGAAAACCTATGGGACGAGACGAGGGAGGATGTTCGCGTCGAGATATTGCCTGAGTATCCCTTTACGCTTTATGAATCATCGCCGGTCAAGAATCTTGGCAGAATTGAAGGACGAAAAACATACAGTGCGATTTATTTTGATTACAAGCTCAAGGTTGACGCTGATGCGACCAAGGGGGACCATGAGATTAAATATTTGGTGCATAGCGGCGGCACAGCATGGAAGCCTGATACAAAATTCTTCATCGACGTCGATGCTGACAAGATATCGCTGAAACCGTATATTTCGGCGAGCGACCTCGTCATCAGCGGGAAAAGCGGAAAGTTCACCATTGAGATTGCGAACAGCGGCGGCGAGGATGTTGAGGCGCTTGAGCTGGAACTCCTACCATCATCAGACTACAAGCTGCTGTCTACAAGCAATTACATCTACGTCGGCAACCTCAAGGCAGACGACACTGAGTCAGCAGATTATGACATCTACGTGCCTGAAGGCGTTCAGGTCGTCCATGTGCCGATCAAGCTTAACTACATGGTCAATGACAAGGACCACGAACGAGCGTTTGACCTTATGATTAATCTGCTGACGAAAGAGGAAGCAAAGCAGGTTGGCCTTCTGAAGGAAAGCTACACCAGCATTATTATTGCGGCAGTTGTTGCCCTTGTCGCGCTGTTCTTTTTGCTTCGCAGATTCCGACGACGATGATTGCAGACTATGTCCATCTTTCGTTCACTTTTTTGCGAAACAGGAAGCTCCGCAGCTGGCTGACCGTGGTCGGGATTTTCATCGGCATCACGTCTGTGGTCTCGTTGATCAGCCTTGGCGAGGGCCTTCGGCAGGTGGTGATTTCGCAGTTCAATTTGCTGAGCACTGACGTGCTGACAGTTACTGCGTCTGGGCTGAATTTTGGCGTTCCTGGACAAGGCGCTGTGAAGCCTTTACAGACGTCCTATGTTGATGACATTGAGCGGCTTGTGGGCGTTGAGATGGCCATGGGAAGGAACCTCGAGAGCACCAAGGTGGAGTTTAACGGTTATGCTGACTTTATCTTTGCCAGCAGCCTGCCGCGGGGCGAGAAGCGAAAGGAATTTGCGCGCATTGTGCAGATTGGGGTTGACAAAGGGCGAATGCTTCGAGACACTGACGGCAAGAATGTTGTGCTGGGCAGCGATTACAGTGCACCTGACCGGTTCGGAAAGGCGGTGCGGACCGGCGACGTGGTCTTCATCAAGGGCGAACCGTTCGGGGTCGTTGGCTTGCTGCAGAAGAAAGGGAGCTTTATTGTTGACCACGCGGTTCTGATGAATGAAAATATTTTGGAGAACTTGTTTGGAACGAACAAGACGTACGATGTAATTCTCGCGGTTGCTTCGCCTGGAGCGGATATGGAATCTATGAAAGAACGAATTGAAGCGTACCTGCGCGATGAGCGAGACGTCAAGCGAGGCGAAGAAGATTTTAGCGTGGAATCTCCCCAGCAGCGCATTAAGGATTTAGGAGCGATCTTGCTTGCAATTCAAGTGTTTCTGTATGTTATTGCGGGCATCTCCCTGGTTGTGGGAGGAATCGGGATTGCCAACACAATGTACACGTCGGTTGTCGAGCGGACGAAGCAGATTGGCATCATGAAATCGATTGGGGCGCATCACCGAAATATCTTTACATTGTTCTTGATTGAGTCAGGGTTTCTTGGATTGCTTGGAGGGTTCCTTGGACTGCTTGCCGGAACTGGTCTCGCGTTTGGCGTATCACTTGCTGCTCGGCAGGCGCTCGGGACAGACTTGATCCAGGTCAGCGTGCCATGGGCTTTGCTTGTTGGGGCGCTGGTGTTTTCCTTTTTGATCGGGTCGATAGCGGGAATCATGCCTGCGCTGCAAGCGGCAAAACTCAAGCCAGTGGACGCGCTTCAGGTGACCACATGATCAAGATCGAGCTCATTCGCTATGCGCTTGCGAACCTGCGGAAGAGACGGCGCCGCAGCCTGCTGACGATGCTCTCTGTTGTCATTGGCATCGCGGCGATCACCACGCTGATCAGCTTTGGCTACGGCGTTTCTGACTACGTTGCTTCATTTTCGGAAAAGATGGGCAAAGACAAGCTCATCATTCAGCCCCGCGGCGCAGGCTTTGGGCCGCCCCCTTTGGACAGCAATGTTCGCCTCGACAAGGACGATCTTGAAACTATCCGCAACGCCAATGGAGTTCAAGAAGCGACAGGCGTGTACCTCGTGAGCGGCGAGATTGAATTTAACGAACAGAAACGCTTTGCGATGATTTTTGGGTCTGACTTTGAGGATTATCCGAAGCTTCTGCGCGAGGTGTACTCACTTACCTTACTTGAAGGTAGAGAACTGCAAAACGAGAAGACAAAAGTTGTGCTCGGGTATAATTACCGCGTGAAAGACAAAATCTTTCGAAAGCCGGTTGAACTTCGCGACAGGCTGTCGATCAACGGAAAAGACTTCAGCGTTCTTGGATTCTATGACGCTGTTGGAAACCCGCAGGATGACTCAAATATTTATGCAACGAAGAAAGCTGCAGAAGAAATATTTGGCGCCAATAATTACCAGTTCATTCTCGCGCGGGCAGCACCTGGAAAAGACCCAACGCAACTTGTCGAGGCTCTTCGAAAAAAACTTCGAGATCACCGAGGGCAGGAAGCAGGCACGGAAGACTTTTTTGTTCAAACGTTTGAGCAGGTGATTGCAACGTTCAACCTTGTGCTGAATGCCATCATCGGTGTTGTTTTGCTGGTGGCGCTGATTTCAGTTGTTGTGGCTGCTGTCAACATCATGAACACGATGTTTGCGTCAATACTGGAGCGAACGAACGAGATCGGCGTGCTGAAGGCAATCGGTTCAAGAAATCGGGACATCTTGTTTCTCTTCGTGTTTGAGTCGGGGCTGTTGAGCTTCGCTGGCGGCGTGATCGGCGTGCTGCTAGGGTACCTGCTTTCGACGCTTGCGGGAAAGGCAATTGCAACGACGGGCTATTCGGTGTTTCAGCCGCTATTTACCTGGCAACTCGCTGCTGGAAGCTTTGCCTTTGCATTTTTGGTTGGCGCGTTTGCAGGATTGTTTCCAGCATATCGCGCGTCCCAGATGAAGCCTATTGAAGCGTTGCGCTACGAGTAATCCTGCTGCTTTCTTTTGCATGATTGTACAACCTGAGAAAATGCGCGAATGTCGTTTGTCCATTCGAACAAAGTCTGTTGCTCCACAATGTACATGGCTCAAAATGCTCCGGCACCAGCAAGAGCGTGTCTCTTGGCAGGACCACAACAGGCTCTGTTATTCCTCGGAACTGATCGAGGGTTATATCAACATACAATTCTCCCTCTGCGTCGTAGTTCCACGCATGTGCATGCTTCTCATTTCTTCTGTCTTGATAGAATCCACTGACATACTGAAGCTTGAAGAAATGCTCGAGCGCGGCTGCTGCAAATCCACTCAAGCCGTCGGGAAAGAAGTCCTCTTGCATCACATCACAAATAGACTGCTTCAGGAGCTTTCTTATCAGCAGCAATTCGCTTTTTTCAGGCACCATTGCGCTGCCCCCTTCTTGTCAGGAGCACATAACCGTTGTGCTGGTGCCTTTCCAAATCTGGCAAAAGCTTCGCGCAGAGCAACTGTTGATCCTTGTCGTGCAACAGCGATTGGTAGCCTACTGTCGGCAGTAGATTGCGATTTGGCGTGACTGTTTCGATTGAGGTTGCGACGCAGAGTGTTGCGTGTTGACCGCTACTCCATTCTAACAAACGTTCCAAAAGCACGTCACGATTCAGGTAACTGCAACTTGTCATTCCATCTGCGTCATTCCAGACGTCAAGCGTCGCTGCTGTCTGCACATGGATATTTGTCGCGTTGGGAAACAGCTTTTGGTAGGGGTAATTGTCTTCCTGACGGCGGAACGTGCGGCGGTACTGATGGCCCCAATGGCCTGTTGGCGTTGTTGAGGCAGGTCCAAAATGCCGGCGCAGCATCTTCTCAAGATCCTCAAGCTTGCCGTCGATGTGACGGAATCCGAAGACTATCGCCAACGGCTTTTTCTGCGCGTTTCTATACACTACTCCAAGGATATCGTGCTTCAGCGTCTCTTTCATAGCACACGCGTTACTTTTTCTTGTTATGATATTTACTGATGTTCACCACTATTAAATAGTTGATATACCATAAACGACCACGCCCTCGCATCTATTACTGCCTCGTGGCATCTTATAAATGTTCTTTCTTTCGACCATAGGCTTTTATACCGCCAAAGATGTTCATTCCCATGGCACTTGAGATTCAAACCCTTTCGATTCTTGGCTTCGTTCTTTCAGGCTATGCATTTTACGTACGGTCGCGGGCACTGGCTTCCAGGGCCTACAAGCCACTCTGCGACCTTCACCCGCAAGTGTCATGCACCCGAGCGTTTACGAGCACGTATGGGTCTACTGCTGGCCTGCCGAACCCTGTCTACGGCGTCATTTTCTACGTGGTTCTTTATGCTGCGGTTGTGAGCGGTTTCTGGCGCATGGCCGCGTATCTCTCTGTTCTTGCGGTTGTCGCGTCCTTGTATCTTGCGTACCTCTCGTATGCTCGACAGCGCAACTTTTGCCTTGTCTGCACGAGCGTCTATTTCATTAACGCGCTTCTCTTGTATTTCAGCTGGCAATTTCTGTGACCAAAGAAATCTTTAAAAACCCCCCCAGCGACGTTTAGCTGTGATTTTTATGGAGGCAAGGAGCAGTAACGTCCCTCAACACATCGGCATTATTCTTGATGGCAACCGTCGGTTTGCGAAGCGATTGATGCTGAAGCCGTGGAGAGGTCATGAATGGGGTGCCAAGAAGATTGAGCAGCTGCTGGAATGGTGCCGCGAGCTTCAGATTCATGAGCTAACACTGTATGCTTTTTCGATCGAGAACTTCAACCGCCCGAAGGAAGAGTTTGATTACCTGATGGATCTTTTTCGCAGGGAGTTTGACCGCCTGACTGATGATCCCCGACTGCGGGAGTACAAGATCAAGATCCGCTTCATTGGACGGACTGGGATGTTTCCTGCAGACATTCAGGAGAAAATGCAGAAGCTTATGAACGCGACAAAGAGCAATGACAGGCATGTACTCAATGTTGCGATGGCGTACGGCGGTAGGTCTGAAGTCGTGGATGCAACGAAGAGGATCGCGGAACTTGTCGAGCATGGAAAGATGACGGTTGGGGAGATCAATGAAGAAACGTTTTCCAAGCATCTCTATATGGGCGAGGATGTCGATATGGTGATCCGAACTGGTGGAGAAAAACGAACCAGCAACTTCCTGCCCTATCAGGGTGCATATGCTGAATGGATCTATTTGGAGAAGATGTGGCCGGAGTTTGAAAAGGAAGACTTTATCGCCTGCATTGAAGAATTTAAAAAAAGGAAGCGACGGTTTGGGCGCTAGATTTGTGGGTACATGATGGTACGGGCAAAGCTTACAGAATTTTTTGAAGACCTTGGCGCGCATTATCGCCAACATGAGCTTGCTGAACTATTGAAGATAGACCAACTTGAAGACGTTCGAGCCTTCTATCGACTTTCAGCAGAACCACAAAAGGTGCTCTGTCTACGCGGTTTTGTTGGGGGAAGCACAGAAGTGTCAGCACGTCTTCTTGTCACAGCGCTTGACTACGACACATTTTTACAACTGTCGACTGACACAAACAAAGACGAACGATTCAGCAGCCACCGTTTCGGCATAAAAACACCTTATGATGTTGCACTTGTTGACAGGATTCTCAGATACTATCATTCTCAATTGCGCGACGGCCGTTCGAGCACGGAGCTTTCTGGCTTGTTTTAGGAATTGTCACATAGGTAATCCTCGCCTTTAGAGCATTCGTCGTCCAGAGAGAGTGACAAGATACCTATATAAATGGTGACCTCGCATAAAAACGTTTGGGGTTTGAAATGACGTTCAAAGAGCAAGTAGAACACAATCTTGGGTGCGTTGTAGTCTTAGCTGGTTCTGGCAGCGACGAAGAGCACATCGATAGTATTGCCAAATCACTAAAGGCATACGGGATTCCATTTGAGGTGCGCGTTATATCTGCACACAAACAAGGGAGAAAGACACTCGACACCGTTGCAGAATATGACTCATTGGACGGGGCGTTAGCGTACGTTGCCGTTGCCGGTGGTACTGACGCGTTATCAGGAACTGTTTCATTCATATCATACCGACCAACAGTGAGCTGCCCACCTGATCATCCAAACATGAGCTGCATCAATAATCCATCAGGAAGCTCGAACGCGTATATCGCGAATGCTGGAAATGTCGGGCGGTTTGTTGCGCAGATGTTTTCTTCCTTAAATCCACGGTATCGCAGCAAGATCGAGGAAGAAAGACGCCTGAAAATCGAACGTCTTGATCAAGATGACGTTCGTTTACGCCGCAAGCACGGAGGTGGTAAGACATCATACCATGGGCCTTGAGCATATAGAGAACTTTGAATAACCCACCACAAAGTCTATATGGAAGTTGATGTTCTCT
>CAYJXL010000058.1:0-7133 GCA_964374125.1 Candidatus Woesearchaeota archaeon
AAAGAGAACATCAACTTCCATATAGACTTTGTGGTGGGTTATTCAAAGTTCTCATTATTGAACGACAAGATTGGTTAATGACCGCTTTTAGAGACGTAAGAGGATTACATTTGCCTGATTGGCATATTGCTGCAGGCGCAATACGGAACACTGTGTGGAATTACTTGCATAAGTATCCTTCGAGGTTTCATCAGAACGATATTGATGTCATCTACTTTGATAGAACTGATATCAGTGGACATAGAGAGAAGAACTCTGAAGATGTGTTGCGGACTCGATCTAGCAATCAACGTTGGGAGGTTGTTAACCAAGCACGAGCACATCTATTTAAACGTGGCCCAAATGTTGGGCGCCCTCCTGCAAGTTCACTATGTGAATCAATTGCTTACTGGAGCGAAACTCCTACTTGCGTTGGCGTACGGTTGGAACTTGATGATAAACTTACTATTTGTGCGCCTCACGGGCTTCATGATCTCATGAATCTTATTGTTCGACCAGTTCCTGAGCCTTATCAGGATTTGCAATTGTATCGAGAGAGATTACAGGAGAAAGGTTGGGATAAACTTTGGCCGAGATTACAAATAATTTCCCCATCGTGATTATTTCTCAAAAAGGAAACTTTAAATACTAGTTTTACTTGTACTACTTTAGTGATTTCAAATGCAAGTAAGCGTCAAAAATATTGAAGAACATGTATTTCGTGAATTCAAGGCAGAGTCGGTACGAGAAGGTCTGAAGATCGGCAAAGCCCTTACTCTCGCGATGAAACTTTGGCTGGAAGCACGCGTAAGAAAACCTAGACTAAGCCTTTTGCACTTAAAGCCGCAAAAATGGGGCAAGGGTACGGAGCGGACAAGCGAAGAGGTTGATGCTGTTGCGTATTGAACCTGATGACGATCCTTATTGATGCCAGTGTTTTTTGTGCATATGTTAACGAGAACGATGTCCATCACGGACGTTCGGTTGCGCTCGTTAAAGATGTTCTTGCGCATAAGTACGGGAAAGCAATAACAACAGACTACATTTTTGATGAGGCTGTTACCGTTGCGTTGCGAAGATCGACGAAGAAAAATGCTGTTGAACTAGGTAATTTTATCTTGCATTCTGAGGTCTTTTTTGTCAAGATCGATTCAGGGGTCTTTCAGAAGGCTTGGGATATTTTCCAGAAAGAGGAAGGCCTTAGTTTTACCGATTGTACACTTTTGGCCTTTATGAAGTCCTTTGATATCATGTATATAGCAACGTTTGACAAGGAATTCAAAAAGATTGCTTGGCTCAAGGTTGTCGATGGTTGAATGAGTGTTGAAGACATTACATTAGGAAGTTTGAGCTCTATTTGTTGATATGTTTGATCCATGCATCCATGCAGTCTTGGAGCGTTTGTTTTATTTCAACTAAAGAACGACCATAAGCTTTATAAATAAGATGTTCTTACCGATAGTATAAACTTATAGGAGGTTAAAATGGAAAACATTGAAATAACAAGCATTAGCTCAAGGGGGCAGGTAGTAATTCCTCAAAGCTTGAGAAATAAGCTTAACATACATGAAGGGGAGAAATTTGTGGTTATTGGCGAAGATAACACAATCATATTAAAGAAGCTAGAAATGCCCTCTTTTAGCGGAATAGATAAACTCCTTAAAAAAACAAGAGAGTTCGCACAAAAGAAAGGATTAAAAGAAACAGACGTAGAAGAAGCTATAAGAGAAACAAGAAAAAAATGAGAATGGTTTTCAGATTTATGAAAAATTGTAAAGGAAAGTTATATAAACTCATATTTAGTCGTTTCTATACCATGACAAAAAGTGATTGTCTTCATTGTGCGTAAGAGTCGTTTTTCTAATCAGATTTATTTTACTTGCCTCGAAGGAGGTGCTATGTCCGCTGTAGTCTAGTGGTATGATAGGGGACTGTGGATCCCTTGGCGGGAGTTCGATTCTCCCCAGCGGACCTTCATCATGGAACTGCAACGCGCGAAAGGAACACGGGATTATTTGCCGGATGAGATGATCTTGCGAGAGAGGATTATCTCGATTTTGAAAAGAGTCTTTGAGCGGTATGGATTTTCGCCGTTGGAGACCCCCTTATTGGAGCGGTTGGACGTGCTCTCTGCGAAGTATGCGGGTGGAGCGGAGATCTTGAAAGAAACTTTCAAGCTAAAAGATCAAGGTGATCGCGAGCTGGGATTGCGGTATGACCTTACTGTTCCGTTCTCACGGGTGATTGCGATGAATTTGCAGCTGAAGATGCCTTTCAAACGGTATCAGGTTGGGCCTGTCTTTCGTGATGGACCAGTTAAGCTCGGACGGTATAGGGAATTTTACCAGTGCGATGTTGATGTTGTTGGATCATCGTCGTTAGCGAGTGATGCAGAATTGCTGTTGCTGACAAAAGAGGTTTTCAAGCAGCTGGAGCTTGATGTTGTGATCCGCGTGAACAGCAGAAAAGTATCGAACGCGCTCTTTCAAGCAGCCAATATTCCTGAGAACTTGTGGAGCGACGTTCTCCTGGCGGTTGACAAGCTGGAGAAACTGGGCAAAGATGCTGTTGAAAAAGAACTTCGCGAGAAAGGGATTGAACAAAGAGCTATAGCTTTCATCATGCAGATGCTTTTAATCATGGGAAGCAATGCAGAGAAAATCAAGCGCTTAGATAAAGAGCTTAAAGATAAACGAGGGCTTGAGGAGATTAAAGAACTTTTGCGATATGCGCCTGATGTTATCTTTGATGTTTCTTTAGCACGAGGCTTTGTGTATTACACGGGCGTTGTGTTTGAAGCGTACTTGAAAAAGAGTGCAATAACCTCGTCGATTGCCGCCGGCGGACGGTATGACAAGATGATCGGCGAGTTCATTGGACGCGGAGAATATCCTGCGACGGGCATTTCTTTTGGACTGGAACCGATTATGGATGCTTTGAAGCTGTCCAAGCAGGCGATGGAGAAGACTGTCACGAGGGTGTACGTCATTCCAATCAAAACAAAGGAAGCGTCATTTCAGATTGCGGAAAAGCTTCGATCAAACGATATTAACGTTGACATTGACCTCAACGAGCGGAGCATCAGCAAGAACTTGGATTATGCGAACAAGCTGGAGATTCCCTATGTCCTTTTCATTGGGGAAGATGAGCTCAAGAAGAAGAAACTCAAGCTGAGGAACATGAAGACGGGGAAGGAAGAGTATCTTACAGTCGAAGAGACAGCACGAAAACTCGCGTCGAAAGGAAGATAAACTCCTTCTTCTTTGTTATTCAGAGAGGTGATTGCTATCAAAGGGAAAGTACCAACGCCGGATGAGCTACTTTATGACGAGTATGAGAGCTACGTTACATACAAAGAGCTCGCTCGCGTCGAGCCAGTGCCTTCGTTTCGCAAAGTCTTGAAAGAACTTGTAAAGCATGAGGAGCACGACTATCAGTTCTGGCAGAAGTTTGCCATCAACAAAGAGCCCGAGATCAGCCGTTTCTTTGTTGTTTTTTTGAAGCTGATGCGAAAGATCCTTGGATTAACGTTTACGGTGAAGTTTCTTGAATCGAATGAACGAGCAGCGATTAGGAACTATATTGCGCTTTCAAAAATATCCCATCCGAAGATGCGCAAAATGATCAACAAGATGCTCCGGCATGAGCTTCAGCATGAACAGCGGCTGGTTAACAGCATCCAAGAAGAGAAAGTCAAATTTGTCAGCAGCATCATCCTTGGGGTAAATGACGGGCTGGTTGAATTGACGGGAGCGCTCGTTGGGTTTTCCACTGCATTTCGAAACCCTGCCACGATCGCGCTTGCAGGATTGATTACAGGCATAGCGGCGAGCCTTTCAATGGCTGCTTCTGCGTACATGCAGGCAAAGCACGACGTTGAGCATAGAAACGCCAAGAAGTCTGCGTTGTATACTGGCGTTTCTTACTTTGTTGTTGTAGCCCTTTTGGTCTTGCCTTTTTTTATATTTACCAGTAGCTTCTCTGCATTATTGTGGATGTTTGCTGTTGTCTTCTTGATTCTTGGCTCTGCGTCGTTCTACACTGCGATCTTGTTTGACCGATCGTTCAAGAAACAGTTTGGACAGATGGTTCTCTTTAGTCTAGGTGTCGCTGCTGTGTCATTTTTGATCGGGTTACTCGTGCGCTATGTGAGCGGCAATCACCTGTGACGATATTTTCTCTTTATTAAGAAATAGTAAATCACTGCGCCGACGATGTTGAGAAAGACAAGGACGACAACCCAAATTATCTTGTCGTCTTTATCCCTAAACTTGCGCTGAAGACAGTCGACCAGCATCACGATCCAAACAATGACTGCCATAATAGGGACTGCTATCATGAGCACTACTAGAAAGAGCATAACAATTCCCATTCCCAAAAACCAGTTATTGATCATTTTGCCAGCGTGATTTCGATTTCGCCGAAGTTCCTTTCCTGCTGGAGATCGACCTTCTGTTGGAAGTCGAGGTGAAGCAATGGAATGAACGTGAGGATCTTGTCCTCTTTCTTTTCGGAATTGACGAGTTCTGCAAACGTGAGCTTCTGCCTTGTGCTGAACCAGGCTCTTACTTTTTCGTAGATGCTGTGGATCAGCTCTGAAATGTCGATCGTGTGTTCAGGAAGTTCTGCCTGCGCGACGACCCTGTCATAGAGGCGCTTCTGCCTTTTTGTTTCCACATCGAGCGCATTCTCGAGCGCTTCCATCAGGTCTTTGAGCGTGAGCTGGCGCTTGCGCTGCTGTGGCGTTTTGACAAGGAGGCTTGGCGCTTCGTACTTGATGTGGTCTTTTATTGGGTCATCGGTTTCGTCGAATATCGCTTCATGAGGGAAGAGCTGGCTGTCGAGCTCCGCGATATACTCGTCGACGAGCTTGTACGACTTGATCTTTAAGAGGATGGCGGACGCGAGGAGGACCTTGCCAGAGATGAAGAGGCTGTGCTCGCGCATCTTGTGGATGGTGTCCATATACCTTTGCGTCAGAAGGCTGATGTCGATGTTCCATGGATCAAGCTGCTCATTGCGGACGAGGTCGTATATTAACGACTGCCAGGTGACTTCGTCCTTCTGGAGGAGCATGTTGTATATCTGGTCTTGCATGATATTCTTACTTTTTAAAGACTATTTAAAAGTTGTTCTTGAGAAGCCATATCTTTATTAATTCTTATGATGATAGGTATAGCCACATGGATGGTAACGCAGGTACAGCTTCCGGCACGCTAGAACAAAAGGTTGAACGTCGAATGTGGGTCTTTCCTAGCGTGCAAAAGCTTCGGGCATGTTACCGAGATCAGCTTGAAACGCATGCTCTTCGCGCAATTGACGTTTCATTGGTCAATATTAACTCTGAGCAATATCTATGGCTCTTTGTGCTTGAGAAATTTGGTTCCCACTTATATGTTCGCGGAGAGTCGCTTGCACCTGAAGAATTTGGTGTCGTGCACCTCGATAAGATTGTTAAGCTGGATCAAACGCGCTACGCTCCTGTAACTATTTACACGCTGGTTCCAAGTTCAAGATCTGTTGGTTAACATGCAAGCAGATATTGCGATCATTGGGGGAACAGGGATTTACGATCCTGCTTTATTGAAGAATGTTGAGGAAGTGAAGGTACATACGCCGTATGGCGCGCCTTCTGATCTTATTCGGATTGGGGACTTTCAGGGAAAGAAAATTGCGCTCTTGTTCAGGCATGGACAAAGTCATACTGTTCCGCCCCATAAGATTAACTTTCGTGCAAACATTTGGGCGTTAAAACACCTGGGTGTTACTCGCGTCTTGGCGACAGCAGCGACAGGTTCTTTGCAAGAACACTTCAAAGCAGGCGACGTTGTCATTCCTGACCAATTCGTTGACCTGAGCAAGAACGTGCATACGTTTTATGATGAAGGACAGTTCTACCACGTCTCTTTGGCAGACCCGTTTTGTTCTGAACTTCGAACATTGCTTATTGATTCTGGAAAGAAACTAAGTTTGAAAATGCATGATCGAGGAACGTATGTGAAGATTGATGGACCTCAGTTTTCAACAAGGGCTGCTTCGCAGATGTACCGGCAGTTTGGTGACGTCATTGGCATGACGTGTGTGCCTGAGGCAATTCTTTGCCGGGAACTGGAGATGTGCTGTGGGGTTGTTGCTACGGTTACTGATTACGATGTCTGGGCTGACACGCCAGTGAGCTTTGCTGCGATCAAAGAGGTTATGGTTGCGAACGTGGAGAACACGAAACAGATCCTCGCACTTGCTGTTTCCCAGCTTTCTTCCCAACGAGCATGCGTTTGTGGAAGGGCACTAGAAGGCGCAAAAGCGTGACCTATTGGGTGGCGTTGTTTTACTATTATCTAATGGTTACATACCGAAAGCTTTATATAGTGGTTACACGTGCCAAAAGTATATCACCTCTTTTTCCCCAGGTAGGTGCTCGCAAGGGTATCTACCTAGGGTTTACCTTCTTAGCGAAGCTTCCGATAGTGGAGATACAAGCCAAACGCAGCGACTTCATTGATGTACTGTTGAATGCGCTCGTCACGAGGGTGGTCTTCACGGTCCATGAAAAGAGCATTTGCAGTGCCAAGCAATGCACGGAAAACTTCTTCAAAAGTGGTACCACGGAGTCTGAAATTCTTTAAGCTGAGAAAAGCTTCAGCATCATGGGAAATTGTGTACGTCCAAATCCCCCCTCTATCAAGGACTTTGCTTTCAAGCGTGATTCCTCTTGCTCTTAGTTCCCTTTTGATATTTCCATGCCGGATAATGTCTGTTGACGATGGTGGATAGATCTTTCCGTCATCTCTTGGGTGAATGTGGTATTCTATGACGGGATCTCTTGCGACTGCATCGAAGAGTTTACCGTCGCCACGTACTCCTTCTGGCGATTCGTCAACACCAACATCAACCCATACATTGTTTGTAAATATCCAACAGTCTTCTTGCTTTGCAGTTCTTGCTACCTGGTGCAATGCTTGCTCCCCTTCTTCCCTCGTGAGATGGTAAATACTTCCAGAACCAAGACGAACTTGTATGGAAAGTTCTTTCTGTGGCGTTGAACAACCTATTGCTATGATCGCTGCAAGAAGAGATTTTCTCACGGTTCCTGTTTCCTATTTATTCCTTCTTGGGTTTAATACCCCGCAAGCTCTGCTGCGGTAGTATTAATA
>CAYJXL010000059.1:0-6865 GCA_964374125.1 Candidatus Woesearchaeota archaeon
TCAATAATCTTATTGTCGTCTGGATCATCCGGTACAACGTCCACTTTCTTTGATGGCTCAATAAGTGTAATAAACGAAAGAACACTCTCCATAACCTTCATGATCTCTTCGTCACCATATGCAAAGTCTCGTTTCAATACTCTTTGGTATTCCGAAAGAATCTCTTTTGAAGCAAAAATCAAAGCAAAACTTTGGTCTAGCATCTTCTCCAAGTTTACTTTCTCAGTACAGGATTATGGCGGCAAGCTTAGAAACAGAATAGGTATACCAAAGACCAAGAGTATAATATTCCTCAAAAAATCCTACTCTCTCGAAGAAGGCATCAATATAAAAGAACTCAAGCCAGAAGATATAGAAAAACCTGATGATTTTGACTCCCGTTTTCTATAGCCTTTATTTACCCCAGACCATCTGTAACTTATCATAAACTATACTTTAACTCTAGTAAGCTTATTCTTAAACTACACTTTAACTTTAGTAAAGTTTATAAACAAGTCCAATATTCTAGATAGCATGTACGTAGAAAGGTCAATTAAGGAATCATTCGATAAAATCAAAGAAGCCTATATGGCTATTGCTGTAGTTGGCGCAAGGCAGGCTGGCAAGACCACTTTTCTTAAAGAGCAGATAAAGGGCATGAAAGCAAAGTATCTCCTTTTTGATGATCCTGATATAAGAGAGCTTTTTGAGTCAGATATTAAGAAGTTTGAGCAGCAGTATTTAGGCAAAGATTTGGCTGTTCTTGATGAGATCCAATACTGCAGGGAAGCGGGCCCCAAGCTCAAGTATCTCGCTGATAGCGGGCATAAGATTTGGCTTACCTCATCTTCAGGAATCATTTTAAGAAAAGAGATACTCTCGTACCTTGTTGGCAGGGTTTCTGTGCTCAGGCTGTATCCTTTCTCATTCAGCGAGTTCCTGTCAGCCAAGGGCCAGAAAGCGATGAACAATAATGTGGAAAAAAGGCTTGTGTGGGAGCATTTGACGTACGGCGGATATCCGAAAGTTGTTTTGGCAGAAGATACTGAATTAAAGAAGATAATCTTGAGGGATTTGCATGATACCATGTTGTTAAAAGATGTCGCCAGAACATTTTCAATCGATGACATTGGCTCTTTAGAAAAGGCAAGCAAGTATCTGTCCAATAATGTTGGCGGCATTCTCTCGTATGACTCAGCCGCTAAAGTGTTGGGCATTTCGTTTCCCACGCTCAAGAAATATCTGGACGCCTTGGAAAAGAGCTACCTTGTCGCCCTAATCACCCCGTACTGCAAGAACAAGAACAAGGAGATTAGCAAGCAGCCCAAGGTTTATTTTGTTGACACGGGAATGCGCAATGCTGTTGCTGGTGTCTTTGCATCCGTGGTTGATGGCAGGCTGTTCGAGAATTACGTGTTTTCAGAGTTGTTGAAAGCAGGATTTTTTCCAAAGTACTGGCGCACTAAGGCCGGCGCCGAGGTTGATTTTGTTATTGAGGCTGGAGAAAAGATTATTCCAATCGAATGCAAAGTCCATGCTGATTCTGCTAATAGAAGCTTAAATTCTTTCATAAATGCCTATAGCCCTCCACATGCTTTTGTAGTCAGTTATGAAGGGGCGTCATGGGAAAAGAGAATAGATGGATGTAAAGTTACCGGCTGCAGTGTCGAGAGATTAATCAGCGCTTTGCGTACAATATTAACTTAATCCAGTACACAAGTCTTTTATATGATCTGCGTTAGGGGAGCAATATGCCATTAACAGCGACCCACATCAACTACCTATTCACCTGCAAGAGAAAGCTCTGGCTTTTCTCAAGAAAGATCACGTGCGAGCAGGAATCAGATTTCGTAAAGATTGGGAAAATACATCATGAGGACTTTGAAAAAGAGAACATTGAAATTGACAACATAAAAATCGATAAGCTTAGGGATGGAAGAGTATTTGAACTTAAAAAGAAGAATACTGCGCCAGAAGCTGCAAAGTATCAGGTTTTGTACTACCTTTTGAAGTTGCGAGACAAGGAAGAAAAGCAAAGGCCTCTCAAGAAAGGCGGCTAATCTTTCTGATATCTGCAGACTTGCTGTTTCTTTGAGATTGTGTTCTATGCTCCATGCGCGTCTTGCCGCAGATTAATCTCCAAGATCCTGTCTAGCCTGAACACCCTCTCGTCCTGCCGTAGGTAACAATGCGCTTCAACTCCGGTGTAGCTTCTTCCCAGGTACTCCATCTCGCCCACTTTTTTAGGAAGGATTGTTCTCCTCGATTTTATGTCATTGGATTTGAGATAAATAATCTCTAGTTTAGACTCATTCGCTATTGCATCTTGGATCATCTTCAGCTTCTCTTTCTGTGAACACTTTTTGTTTGCCAGCTGATATTGGTACTGTGTAAGAAAGTTAACGATTTTCCAGTCCATCCAGATATCCTTCTTTTCTATCGGCTTTTTTAACACAATTCCATCAAACGAGGCGCATCTGCTTAAAGCGACATAGACTTGGCCATGGGTGAATGCGCCATTTCCGATATCAATAATGACCTTGTCAAATGTTTTGCCTTGGCCTTTATGGATAGTTACAGCCCATGCAAGCTTGAGCGGATACTGTGTGAATGATCCAATAGTCTCCGAATCTAAGTTGTTCGTCTCTTGGTTGTAGAAGAGTTTGTATATAGTCCATGTAAATGTGCTTACCCTGATCGTCCTTCCGTTCTGTAATTCCAGGAGAATAAGCTCGTCTTTACCATCTCTCGTTATCTGCTTGATCTTTCCTACGGTTCCATTCACCCACCTGCGCCCGGCATCATTGTTAAGAAGCATAACTTGGGCGCCGGTCTTTAGTTTGAGGTCAATGTCAGTTGGAATGAGGTTTTTGTCAAATTCTCCTTTAAGTTTTCCCTTGAAATTGAAAAGCTTTCCCCCGAGTTTTGCAAGCTCCTCTTCGTTAGTCTCTCGCGAGAGGTTATTTGTTGTTGTTAAACTGATGTAAAACTCGTCGTTTGGTGGGCGAAAATCCTTGTCAACTTTTTTATTGATCTCTTTGATGTCATCTTCCGTGACTGACCTGTTTCTGACAGCATTCAATAATTCAATAAACTTTTTGTCTTTCTGCCTGTAAATCTTCTCTAACTCTATAAACCCCATCTCGAGATCCTTGAATGCCTGTGCATCAAAAAAGTACGGGCTCTTATACTGCTCTTTGAAAAGCCCTTTTTCTTTCCCGGTCACAACAGGGGGAAGTTGATAGAGATCACCAATAAAAATCATCTGAATGCCACCGAATTTCATTTCTGGAAACTTTCCATTGAGCCGCAGGAATTTCTCTACGCAGTCGAGGAGATCCGCTCGCACCATAGAGATTTCATCGATGACAATGGCGTCGATTTTTCGATAGAGCTTCTTCTTAAGGCCTGTGTGTTTTTCTATCATCGAAAGCGTTATATCAGGGCCAAATCCAAAAAAGGAATGTATGGTTAGTCCTTCGACATTAAGGGCCGCGACCCCTGTTGGAGCAAGCACCACGATCTTTTTTTTGGTGGTTTTTCTGAAATAGCTCAACAACGTTGACTTTCCTGTTCCCGCCTTTCCTGTGATAAAAACATTCTTGTCGCTCTTCTCCATCATTTCAAGAGCTTGAAGAAATTTGTCATTGAGCTCTATTTGTTTTCCTTGAGATTCAACGACCTCGTCTTTGTCCATAAAAGATGGATCATCTTCAGGGTTAATAATGGTTGCGAAGGCGTCAAAGATGATAAGAATCGGTATGCATTGTACGGCGGGAGCACATCTTTTCTATCATCGTCGATAGCCGCGATGCTGCTGATGAGAACCTCGTCGGTCTCCACCTCGTCCTCGAAATCCGCCACCACCTTGTCGTCCCCGAAAGCCTTCTCGGCGTTGTCCAAAAGAACGCCCTTCTCCAGCATGAAATGCTACTCTCCCGAACTCTGGTAGTTCCAATTTCTGGATCGTCAATGACCTGTCCGCAAGAACGTTCCTGAAGTTCTCATAGTCCTGATGAGAAAGCAAAGAAATCACGCTTCCTTCAGAACCCGCTCGCGCAGTCCTTCCGATGCGATGAATATACTCCTTTGCAGTTTTAGGTATGTCATAATTGATAATGTGGCTGACATGCTTGACATCCAGTCCTCGGGCAGCAACATCGCTCGCTACTAGTATGTCTGCCTGATTTCCATGGAACATGTCCATCGCCTGCTTCCGTCGTTGTTGCGTTAATCCGCCATGCAATGCCAGCGAGCGAATGCCATTCTTGTATAAATTTTTGCTGACAATATCGACGCGTCTTCTCGTCGCGCAGAAGATGATCGCAAGTCTTGATTTAGTGTTGCGCAGCAAGTGCACCAGCAAAGAGAATTTGTCTCGCGCATCAACATCATAATAATACTGCAACAACTTCCCCTCATCAACATATGACTGCACAACAATTTTTTCAGGTTGATGCATATAGTGCTTGACAATGTCGTGCACTTCTGGCGATATCGTTGCGCTGAACAGCAACGTTTGCCTTTCCTGCGGAAGACGCGAGATGATTCTTTTCACGTCATCGATGAATCCCATGTCGCACATGCGGTCTGCCTCGTCAAGAACCAGAATGCGTACCTTGTGCAGCTGCATGGTTCCTCTAGTAACGTGATCAAGAAATCTTCCGGGAGTGCCAATGACAATGTCTGCGCTCCGAAGATGCGTGATCTGGGGGTTGATGGAAACGCCGCCGTATACTGCAACGATCCGCATCTTCTTGTACTTGGAGAACTTCTTCATTTCCTGCGTGACCTGCTCGCAAAGTTCTCGTGTCGGAACAAGGATCACTGCCTGCAGCCCCGCATTGTAGATCACCCGCTCAAGCATGGGCAGTCCGAAGGCGGCTGTCTTTCCCGATCCTGTAAATGACTGGCCAATGACGTCTTTTCCCTGCTGGATTAAAGGTATCGACTTTTCTTGAATGTCAGTCCACTCAGTAAAGCCGAGCTCCTCAGCTGCTTTCGCGAGTTCAGGCTGTAATTGAATCGCTGTAGTCATAGTGCTGGTTTTCCCCTTCTTTTCCAAACTATGGTCTTTGTTGCCATATATAAATACACACGATACCACCAAAAACACGCAAATAATCGTTGCGCCCAGTTAAAGATAAACTATATAAATCCAAAAAGAGCCTCTTTCTCGCTATGATGCACGACAAAGACAAGTCCTGTTGCGGGCGTTTCCTCTTGCGACTAACGCTGGGTATCTTGTTTACAGGCGCAGGCTTGATGAAAATTATGAATCCTGGCATGATTGTTGGTATGCTCAGTCAAATGGGATTCCCAACAGCGACGTTCTTTGGCTGGTTGCTCATATTGTCAGAAGTCATCTTTGGCATCGCCGTGCTTGTCGGTTTCCGAACAAGACTGACAGTCTGGCCGCTCATTATCGTTCTCGTTGTTGCCGTATTCACCGTACATTTGCCAGCATGGATGAACGGGTCTGCAGGGCCAATGGGATTCATCAACTTCATGTGGCATCTCGTCGGCATCGCGGGCCTCATAGCAGTTGGCATCTCAGGTCCTGGCGACTTTGCCGTTTCGAAAAAATAATAGGTTGACTCTTCATTCTGCTCATGGTGAAACAGATAGTAATCATAGGCGGGGGATTTGGAGGAGTCTATACCTCGAAGTACCTCCTCAAATTAACGAGGCACAACCCAAACATCAATGTCGTGCTCATCAACAAGCAGAACTATTTCCTGTTCTCTCCCATGCTTCATGAAGTCGCTACCGGTGGCCTCAACAGGCACCATATTGTGCAGCCCATTCGAGAGGTCCTCAGGCAGAAGAACTTCCGCTTCATGCGCTGCGAAGTAATGTCAATAGACGCTTCGAAAAAGATCATTCACGCAAAGACAGGCGACATCACGTACGACATCCTTGTCATCGCTGTTGGCGCAACCGCAAACTTCCACAATGTTCCAGGTGCGGAGCACGTGATTCCGCTGAAAACAATGGAAGACGCCGTCCATATCAAAAATCATATCATCGATGTGCTGGAATTGGCGGCAAAATTCCACGACCAAAAAGACATTGATCCGTACATGGCATTCATGGTTGTTGGTGGCGGTCCAACAGGCGTCGAACTAGCAGGAGAAATCGCCGAGTTCGTTCATCAGGCAATCAAGGCAGACTATCCAGAATTGCGACAGAAGAAGCCAAGAATACTGCTCCTTCAGCGTGATAAGGAAATCATTCCGTTCATTCACGAGTGCTGCCGCAAAGATGCTGCTCGCGCGCTGGAACGAAAGGGCGTCACCATCAAAACAAGCGCGGATGTCACGAGCGTCACCGAAAACGACATCACGATCAACAACAAGGAAACAATCAGAACAAAGAGCGTCTTCTGGACCGCAGGCGTCAGGCCGCAGCCGCTCAAAACAACTCCCCAGTTGCAAACCGATCATAATTTTTTTCCCGTCAATCAACACCTGCAGGTGAAGAACTCAGAAGACATCTACGCTCTAGGAGACTGTGCTCTTTCATTCAACGAGCATGATGGGAAGCCAGTCCCAGCGCTGGCGCAGGTGGCAACAAAACAGGCGAAGATACTCGCAAGAAACATCATACATGCAATCAATGGAGAGCCGCAGGAAAAATTCCGTTTCAGAAGCTCTGGATTGCTCGTGTCAGTTGGACGCAGGTTCGGAGTTGCCGATCTTCGTGGCGGCGTCCATCTCAAGGGCTTCTTCGCATGGTGGCTCTGGCGTACGGTGTATCTGATGAAGCTGATTGGCATGCAGAGCAAACTGAAAGTTGCCTATGAATGGACTCTTAATCTATTCTTTCCAAGAGATACGACGCAGCTCTAGCATAAATTTATAAGAACGCAAACACATCATGTAAG
>CAYJXL010000060.1:0-6806 GCA_964374125.1 Candidatus Woesearchaeota archaeon
CTTGCTTTTTTCTCTTAACTCTTAAGTAAAGAATTCACCTTCGGAGATACTGTATTTACTACTAAAAAGTTCTATCAAAATAACTTAGGCGTTAGTAGAAGACTCGTCTAACCTGCCAATTAAAGCCAGCAGATTCGCCATACAACCTATTTTACCCATTTTTACAGTTATTTATAAACCCTCACCCCTCCAAAGTGCTAAAAAAGAGCTTCAGAAGCCGTATAGAACAAAAGCTTTATATACCAGTTATACAGCCAGAAACCATGAAATACAGGCTTTAAAGAGCTTGAGTTTCACATGAATACAAAACAACAGCGGGGTGCAGAAAATGGCAGATTTATTGGTTGTTAGATCAAAGATAAAAGAAAACACGCAACTCAACGTCGCAGGCGATTTCGCTGATGCCTTGAGCGGATGCGTCAAGGAGCTCATCAGAGAGGCTGAACGCAGAGCAAAGGCAAACGGCCGCAAGACGTTAAAGAGAGACGACTTGTAAGCTCAGCCAATTGAGCTTTTTTCTTTTTCTTTTTCAGTACCTTTTATAAAGATTGGTGAAAGCTCTGTGCATAGAGCATTAAGAATAAGCAAAAGAGGATTTTGATGTCAAAGGCTAAAGGAAGTCGGCTCGAGAGGGAACTTCTCCATATGTTCTGGAAAAACAAATGGTTCTGTCTTCGTGTAGCAGGCTCAGGATCGATGCCATTTCCCTGTCCAGATCTTTTAGCTGGAAAAAAGCAGCGCTCGCTCGCGATTGAATGCAAGTCTGGAAAAACAACGCGTTACATCGCAGAACAACAAATAAATGAACTGAAAGAGTTCGCAAAGGGGTTTGGCGCAGAGCCATGGATTGGCATCCGCTTTGATGGAATGGAATGGCGTTTTCTTAAACCAAAGCAGTTAGGCAGAAACAGTGGAAAAAATCTTTTTGTCTCAAAAGGACTAGCATTGCGGCGTGGGTTGTCGTTTTTTGAACTCATACATCGGTAGAATCTCCTTGCCAACACTCACAAAGTGATGCTGGGGGCATCGCGCCTGGTATCGCCGTGGATGTTTTCCATGAGTGCTTTTGTTTCCGCCAACGATAATCAACGGGTCGTCATAGGGGACTGGTCGCCAGTTCAGGAACAGGCGTTGTGTTCGGGAAGCATCCTCCCTCCCGCATTCGGAACCATTCTCCCTGTATTGGCATATTGCCGTGTGCGCCCTAACCGAGTCTCCAATCGCAACGAGGTCTCCCATGGTCTTCGTTCCATTTCCTTCGCTGAGCGGAAAAAGTTCGCCATTGAATGCAGTCAGCAAACCATTCGCTACGACGATTTTATGCTGGTTGCGCAGTTCTTCAAGGACCTCAATGACATGATCATCCAAGAACTGAGCCTCCTCAATGCCGACGATCTGTACGCCACGCTGCTTTGCGAGAAAGCGAAGTATGTCCTCAGCGCAACAGATTCTTGTCGCCGGCCACTCCTGCCCGCTGTGCGAGTGAATCATAAGCCTGGAGTAACGCGTGTCTTTTTTTGGCCTGAATGCCGCAACAGAGTAGCCAGCCCTTTGGTAACCATCAAGTCGTGTAATCAACCATTCCGTCTTGTGGCTGAACATTGGCCCATAAGCAAGCTCAATTCTCCCAACCTCTATGTCCTTAGGCATGCATTTTCAGATATCTTGGAAACTATATATGCATTATGGTTTTTTGACATGAATATTCCTGTAATGACGCAGACATTTCAGCGAGCATGCAATTCTTTCAGAAAAACATGAAGAACAATCTTAAAGAGCGATCCTAAAACAATGCTATGAAATGTTTGCTGTTGGTGTTGCTTCTCATAATGCCCAGCACCCTTGCAGAAGTCTACATCACAGAGGTCATGTACAATCCTCCAGGCGATGATAATAACAAGGAGTACATTGAGGTCTTTTCCGAAGAACCAGTCAACCTCGCCGAGTACATCATCGAAGACTTTAGTGGAAGAGACAATCTCACCCTCATGCAGCAGGCAAACACAAGCTTCTATCTGATTGTCGAGGAAGGGTTCAACAGCACAAATATCAATGCAACAGTTTATACTGCTGGTGCGACAATTGGCAACAATTTGAACAATGATGGAGACCTTGTTGTGCTGAGAAGAAGTAACAGCATCGCAGACGCAGTTATCTACGCAAATGAGCTCGGCGCAAATAATGACGGGAACGCGCTCTGCAGAACAGGCAGCGTCTTTCAGAACAGGCTTAACCCATGTGCCCCAACTCCAGGGCATCAAAATGTGCCAATCAATGAACCGACAAACACAACGCCAAGCAACGCGTCCCAGCCACCGCTCTACGATTATTCAACCATCAAGATCAACGAGGTGTTCCCAGATCCTGTGGGCAACGACAATGCAGTAATGCCGCAGGGCGAATGGGTCGAACTGTACAACAGCGCTGAGACGAACGTCGATGCGGCAGGATTGAAATTGAAAGACAAGGGCGATAACGCTGTCACTGTCAGCAACACCAACGTCGTCGCAGGCACCATCATGCAACCGAAAGGTTACCTGGTCGTTTACATGAACGGCAACAGCATGCTCAACAATAACGGGTTTGAGCAAGTTCGTTTGTTCAAAGACGCAATGCTCATCAATGAAATGAGCTACGTCGATTCACAACGAGGGCGCTCGTGGAGCAAGATTGACGACGCCTTTAAGTTAACCAACGCAACGCCGGGAGAGGAGAACATATTCTCAGAACCGCAGGTTGAAGAAGATGCAGGCAGAAAACAAAAAGTTCAGGAAAACACAAAAGCAAAAGACTCGTACATGGAAATCATGGATATAACCCCCCGCTCAGTCAGATTCGGTGATGTGCTTCGCATAAAGCTTCAAATCTATCGCGGTGAGACAAAAAAGAACAGCATCCAGATAAACTTGAACAGCCTGGGAAAGCCCTTGTCAATAAACCTCTACAACAGGTTTACCAATTACACCCTGCAACTGCCGCTTATGCTACATGAAAACTGCAACAACAAGTTCGCTCCGGGCAACTACACGCTCATCGTGAAAGGGCTCGGCATCGAAAGGCGTCGCGACGTAACGCTCGACAACGGCGTCTGCTCCGCAAAAGTCTACGGCCCGCTGGAAGGGGGCTATAACGCGAGCAAGCAGGAAAGTTTTATAAATTACAAAGAAGCCCGCACCGAGGAATTGGTCTATGAATCAACAAACGTTCATATCGAGAAATACGCAGTCTACCTCTTCTGGATGACGGCGGTGTTGGCTCTGGGCTACGTGTTGTATGACAGAAAAATTAAGGGCAAAATCAGTCATTGAAGTTGTCGGCACTCCTGAAAACTTCGTCAAGGAAGCGATGGATATTGTGATGCAAAAGCTGCAGGAGCGGAAAGATATCAAGATTCTGGGGCAAACGAGATTTGGCACGACAAAAATCGAGAACAAGCCTTTTTGGAGCACATTTTGTGACCTTGAATTGGAGGTCGATGACGTAGACGTGTTGCTGAATTATTGCGTAGAATTTCTTCCAAGCTCAGTTGACATAATGGAGCCGGTCGGATTTCAGTTCCAGAATTATGAACTGAACCGCCTCTTTAATGATGTTATTGCACGGTTGCACGAGTATCACATGTCGATGAAGAACCTGCAGGCAGAGAACATTCTTTTGAAGAGGGACATGGCAAAGTTGAAAGAACCAGCAGAAAAAAAATAATTATTTCTTCTCGATCTTCTCGACGTATTCTTGGAACGATTTCCTTTTGACTGACCGTCGCGAAAAAAGATACAATGCAAGCGCAGCCACCAGCAGCAAAAAGAGGAAGATAACTAGCCCAGCTTTTGACCGCTCTTCTTTCAGTGGTCCAACTGATGTGAGATTGACCTCAAACAACTCAGGCTCCTTTGGCGTCTCTTCAGGCCGCTTTGTTGCATTGGCAGGAAGTTGTTCAACTTTTTTTACGATGGTGATGGAAACAGGAAGCGCCTTGAAGAACGTTCCAGCTCGTATCGTCAAGGTTCCCGCATACGAATCTTCCAGAGGTTGCTGTGCATCGATCCTGACCATGAGTGATGTTGTTGTCATTGGCGCTAAACTTGAAGGCGCATCAACAGTCATAATCGATCGCAATGATTCCTCAAGTCCGGTGCTGAGCGGAACTGCAACCTCGCCGTGGTTGCGTAATGTAATCTCTCCCTCAACAGACTCGCCTTCTTCCATTTCTCTGTCAATAGACGTTAATGGCGAGAGGAGCTCGATCACTGGCTCGGAAACATTGGCGGCGCTGGCATTAGCCTCTGTCGGCGTCTGCAGCAAGACTGGAATCGCGTAAGAGTAGTTTCCATAGGCAATCTCAACGCTCTCCTCCCGCGTCGCGTCTGCTGTTAAAGAGAACCTGAATACCCTTTCTGTTCTTGGAAGCAGCGGCTGTTCTGTCGTGTAAACATTCGCAATGCCTTTGGAAGTTTTTATGCGTATGGCTGCCGGCTCATCACCAGTCGTCGTTTTGATGGTAAATGTCTGCTCGCGGCGAGGAACAACAACGCCGGGAAAGATTGAAAGCGTCGGCGTGTGCTGTTCAACAACAACAGGGATTGCATAAGAAACACGTCGAAGAGTGTTGTTCACTATAAACGGAACGTCATGCGCAAGCAATTGATATCTCCCATTGTTCGTTGTAGATGGAATCGTGAAGTAAACAGAGTACATGTTCTCATCAATTCTGGTAAAAAATGGCGCAACTGGCACGCGCTTGGATGTTGAATCATGGAAGATAAAGTTAAGCGCCGTTAGCACCTGTCGTGGTTGCTGCAGCATCGTGAGCGTAATCTGCACAGTCTCGCCAGGCGCATAAACCTCTCGCTGAATCGTGTGAGCAAAAAATTCTTCTGCAGAAGCAAATGGCGCAACAAGAAGGAAGGAAAGAACAAGACAGAAGGCTTTCATAGCTTCTTGAATAACTTCTTCGCTTCATTAATCGACTTCTCAAGCTCGTCTTCAACCTTCGATCGCACTGTTGACTGTGGAATTTTCCTGGCGGGTGGCTGAACTGGCGGCTTCGGCATGAATCCGAAGTCTGGCCGCGTCGTCGCAGACCCTCGCGTTGGTGGTTTTTTCATCTTCACGTAGAGCACGATCGCGATAACAACCGCGAGAACCAACACAATTGGTATCCACCATGGAAATCCGCCCCCTTCTTCAGCCTGGCAGCCGCACGCATTGCTAGTTCCTGGTGCCCCGCATCGTCCAGGACAAAATGCATCTTCACTGCCATCGCATTCCTCAGTGCCTTCCACAACATTATTGCCGCATTCCTGCTCTGCTGATCCGCGACAATCTCGTGAACAGCTTTGTTCGTCTTCGCTGCTGTCGCACATGCCATCGCCGCAGCTGCAGTCTTGCCCGCAGTTCTGCGAATTCTCCCCAAAGGAAACATCGCACACCCCGTTTTCCACGCACGGTCCTTCCCTCGTTGCCGGGCAATCAATAGGACAATCATTGGAATTCTCATCAGGATCGCATGTTCCATCGCCGCAGAAGCCAAGTTCAGGGCCGCCCGGACCAATTGGTGGTAAGGCAACAGATGCGGAGCCAAATGCGCTGTACAGGACAAAAGCACTCTTGTACAAATTGTTCTCCCAGGATCCATCAGCAGCCTGCTTCGACTTCAGCCAGTTGACTGCTGCATCAAGTTCCGTCGTGCTCTGCGCATCCTTGAGTGCGAGCACCGCCGCCGCAGTGTCAAACACCTGGTTGTTGAAGCTTCCGTCGTTTCTTTGCAGTGACTTCAGTTGTCGCAGATAATGTTGCCGTGCCTGCTCATCAGACGCCAAAAAAAGAAGCGCATTGTCTGCCACGCGTAGCGAGTCATAATTGTTCTTGAGCCAGAGCGAAACGCGGACATCAGAGTCTATCTCGCGCAGCGCCCAATTTGCAAAAAGCGACGAATCACTGCTGCAGGAAGACTTCGCAGCCTCGCCAAAGCAGCCGTTCTCTATCGCAACGACGTCGCGTGATGTCGCTGCTTCCTTGATCAGGTAATACTTGTTGCCGCTGTTGTAAATCACTGAAATGATGGTGCTCGGCCCAAGCTCGTTGCAGTTGACATCCAGCGAGACCCCGGGGTTGCTGGCAAGGAGATTGTTCTCAAGGCAAGTATTCAGCTCAAAGAACGTGCTGGGGAAATTGCCGCGGCATGAGGGAAACTTTCCCTGGCTGACCGCAACATCTCTTTGCGTCTGCGTTGTTGCATCTGATTTTGTATAGGAAATCCTGCACGTGCCATTGTTCGTCGTAATGACTTCCAAGAACCAGTTGTCGCGCAGCGCAGCAGTGATCGACTTCTGCAGCCATGCTTCCCCGTCAGCCGTGTCCTCGCCATAGCTGTCAAGGACCCAGAGCGCAAACGCGGTATCCTTGGTTTTGCAACCATCTTTCGGCCAGCAATGCTTCGCCGCGTCTTCTTGTGAACGAATGTATGCAAGTCCAGCCTCTGCATGATCAGGTTGTCCGGACGCCTTTAGCGCCATGACTGCAAACGCCGTTGTCGGAATATCACTGCCGTAATTGCCATCCTGTCCGTGGGCAACAAGCCATGCAAATCCGTTATTCGCGGAGAATTGCTGCTGTGCAAGCACAATGCTGACCGCACTCAACACGATAAATGGCCACGCAAGGAAACGCAAAGCGCACTGTCTTTTCATGAATTCAGCCTCTTTTACGCGGAATCTTTAAGAATCTGAGTTTATATAATTTTTGCTGGCTATGGCTTCATCCCAGAAATAGATACTGGAGTTTTCCTGTGAGGAATATCTAGCATC
>CAYJXL010000061.1:0-6096 GCA_964374125.1 Candidatus Woesearchaeota archaeon
TTAATGGGAATTATGTGTAAAGTCTAAGTTAAATCGAATCATTCGGAGATACTGATTGAACAGAAAAGATTATATAGCTCGCCGCTCACCCAAGAACATGCAGAAAAGAGGAATCTCGCCGCTACTTGCCACTGTCCTCGTGACAGGAATCATCATCGCAGTAGCAACTGTCGTCTTTCTCTGGAGCAAACAAGTAACAGAAGGCGTTAAGGAAAAACAGGGTGAAATCTCGACGCTGGAGCTGAGTTGCACCAATGTCAAGGTCGACGTTGCTGATACATCCTCTGACGCGGTAACCGTAGAAAACAAAGGCCAGCCCATTGATGGCATCATCCTTGTCGCAAAAGGCGGGGGCAAAACAGGAAGCACAATCTTCGACGACCCGCTCGACCGAGGCTCCTCTCGCTCGTTCCCGTACAACGGCCTGCCAAACGTCCCGAACGTCGAGCGCGTTACAATCATCCCAGCGCTGGGGAAAGGTATATATAGACCCTGCTCCGAACAGAAAGTGGAAGTGAACATATGAAAAAAAGAGGGATATCGCCACTGATCGCAACCGTGCTGCTCATCGGGTTTACTGTTGCATTAGCTGCCGTGATCATGACATGGGGCCTCGATTACATCAAAGGCACAACCTCGACTGTCGGCAAGCAAACCAACAAGTTCTTGCTCTGCACCAACATGCTCAAGATTGCAGTCAAGCCAGACTGCGCCGGAAACAAGGTCACCATCGAAAACAACGGCGAGATCAACATCGAATCTGTTCGCATCGCAGTCCAAAAACAGAATCCTGTCGCAGTCGAGGGCGAGGGCATTCCAACATTGCTTTCCAAGGAGTACCCGATTGATCTCAGCAGTGGAACCGCAATCAAAGTCCAGCCAGTTGTCAAGGACAAAGACAAAGGTGACTTAATTACCTGCGACATTCTGGAATATCCGCTGAGGTGCTAGCATGGAAGGGAATGCCCAAAGCGAGAAGCTTATCATTGCAAGTATTCTCGGCGTTGTAGGAATTTTACTCTTGAGCAATGTACATCCACTTGCAGTAGCACAAAACCAAGAATATGATTCTTCAATGCAAATGCAACAAGAGGTAGACACAATTCCTATCACTCACCAAGATGATCAAATCACAAACCAGCAGGGTGTACAACAAATGCAACAACAGCCAACACCATCGCCAGCACAGTTCACCGTTTGCAATAACCCACGGTTGGTATCTCAACAATTGAGTATATATTCATCATTTTCAAAAGTTTCTTCTCCGCAAACAATGAGTGGTGGATCTCGAGAGTACTTCCTCCCTTTGCTCAAGTTTCCACCAATTACAAACCTCGTAGCATACAGCCTAGGCGCCAATGGCAGAGTGGATACTGACGACCGAGGTATAATAAACATTCAGAATCGTGTAGGTGGATTGGACATATACAGTAACTTTCCGTCAGCATTCGGTAACAGAGTTGCTTATACGTTAACATCGCAAGGATCACCTGTCCTGTTCATCAAGTACGGCGGTCCTGATGGGTTGTTTGCTACAGGTGATGAAGTCTCGTCAATAGTGATGGGCCCCCAAGGCACTTGGCAATTAGCAGGTTACTATGTTGATTTTAATCTTGTTGCCAACGGTATCGTTTATATAGTAAATGACTCGGTCTCCGGCGCAACATATGTAGTACGACAATCCGAAGGAAATGATAATCTGTTACAGTCGCCTTTCATCTATCGAACTTCCGACGACGTTCTTGAAATAGCCAATCCATCATTTTCTCCAACAGCGGAAAATCCTCGCTTTCCATATACATCTCTAAGTAAAGTCACAACGTGGCGCGCTACGCAACCAGGTGGAAGCAATCAAGTAACATGGCTTGTGTCTCCTGAAGATGGCATCCTAGGCAACGCCAATGATAATCGATACTATTTCGGGGGCAACGGTCTTCATGAAGAAGGACTGGTCAGCTATGATGCAAGGTGGCTGCTCACAAGAGCCAACTACAATAGTCCCACAACAGACAGTGTGAATTTATACGACCTTAGACCGAACGGTTTGCAAGGTCCCCAAGGTATGAACGGACCAGCCGGTCGAATACCAACGACACCAACACCGCAAAACTTTCCATTAGTAATACCACAAGGAACTGTCTCAGGACCTCTCGTAACCTCTCTTGATGTTGATGGTAGATTCACCGATCCTCAAGGCAGAACAATTGATGGAGCAGTAACTATTGGGTACTTGATCACAGTAAACATCGGTGGTCGATTAACACAGTACACCGTAATCCTCTATAATAATCCCGGACCGGACAATCAGTTCTTCAATACAGATGACCTCATAAAGTACTATGTATCCTCCGGGCCTGTCGATTTCATCTGGGGTATTGGTGTCAAAGAACAGTTTGTTACATTTGCTGGCGCATTTCAGGGAAGAACAGGAATCTTTCATATGTGCGTAGCGTGAACGTATGAAACGAGGTGCAATCTGGGTCTCGGCAGTATTGTATATCGCAGTAGGCACAATAGTCATCAGCATTCTTCTTGCATCTGCTTTGCCATTGGTTGCAAAAATCAAGGATCGCAACTCGTTCATCCAGGCGAAAGAGCTCATGCTCATCATTGACAAGACCGTGCGAACAGTCGCAACCGAAGGTCCAGGATCGCAGCGTGAACTCTCGCCAGTAACAATCAACGCAGGCAAGATCATGATAGATCCCGCGCATAGCTCCATCACATGGTCCATGGAAACCACGGCAAAGCTCCTCGAACCAAATATCCCGATAGAAGAAGGAGTCCTCACGCTTCAGCTCCGTCCAACACCCGTCGTCAACAAGTATCACATCTCCATGCAGCTCTCGTACCAGAATGTCTACAACATCACGCTGGCATCGCAGTACCAGCCCCCGTACTTCGGAACCTACACCTTCGTTGTCAAACACACCGGCAGGTTTACCCAGCAGAATATGCCCGCCATCGAGCTGCAGGTGCTCTAACCGAAAAGCAAAGGTTATAAAGTTCGTTCTCGCCGGGATACATTGTAAAAAGAGGTTAAAATGACGAAAACCGATCTGCCGCCGGCGCCAACGCCAAACATCTTGTTCCAGATTAACACCACGCCCGCAATACCAGTTCTTCCCGTCAGCAAGGAACGCGATCGCATCGATATCCGCTATCCGTTATTAGAACCATACGCCTACGCGCACATCTTCTGGGATCACCAGGGCAATGAGCTTGTTTATGTCATCGAGGAGCCAGAGCTGACAGACGCGGAAAAAGACCTGCTCGAAACCATTGAACGCGGCATCGAGGAGCTCATCAACATCAGCTTCCTCAATGTCAAGACAACAGACGCCGTTGTCGCATACCTCGAGAAGAACATCAAGGTTCTCCTTGCAGAGCTTGGCATCAAGGTGACGCAGGAAGTATTCCTCAGGCTCATGTACTATGTCTACCGCGACTTCGTCGGCTTGAATGAAATCGAGCCATTGATGAAAGATTACTTCATCGAGGATATCGAGTGCAACGGTGTTGACACCCCTGTCTACATCGTCCACCGCAAATATCGAAACCTGCGCACCAATATTGTATTTCATGATGTTGACCATCTCGCCAGCTTCGTCGAAAAGCTCGCGCAGAAATGCGGCAAGTACATCTCATACGCAAATCCCATCATCGACGCGCAGCTTCCAGATAAAAGCAGAATCAATGCCACGTTCACGCAGGAGATCTCCTCGCGAGGTCCAACATTCAGCATCCGCAAGTTCACGACAGAGCCATGGAGCCCTGTCAAGCTCATCCAGTTCAAAACGCTCTCTCCGGAAATGCTTGCCTATTTCTGGATCATGATCGAGCATGAGGCAAACTTTGTCATCATCGGGGGCACAGGATCAGGAAAGACGTCCCTGCTCAACGCGCTCGCATTCTTCATCCCGCCGGCCGCTCGCGTTGTTTCGATTGAAGACACGCGCGAGATTAATCTTGTTCACGAGAACTGGCTCCCAAGCGTTTCGCGAGAAGCAATCGGCGTCGGCGAAGAAGGGAAGTTCGGTGAAATCGATCTCTTCACATTGCTGAGGGCAAGCTTCCGCCAGCGCCCAGATTACGTCATCGTCGGTGAAATCAGAGGCTCTATACATGGGAATGAAGAAGTGGTAATCGTCGAAAAAGGTATAACAAAAAGAGTTCCAATAAAATCTCTAGAAGGCAAAGATTTACAGGATATTTATGTGCCGACATTAAATAAAGAGCTAAGGGTCTCACTAACAAAATTAAAGGATTTCATCAAGCACCCCCCAAGAAACAAGCTTATAGAGGTTATCACACGGAGTGGACGGCGTGTTACTGTCACAGGGGATCATAGTTTGTTTACAGCAAAAGGACTGCAGGTAAAACCAGTCGAAGCAAAGAATCTTGCTGTCGGTGATAGAGTCGTCATTCCGCATAGTATGCCATTTGGATATAACGACGTAAGTTCAATATTGTTAACAGACTACATCCAAGATATTCAAGTTGCGAATGTCCAAAGTCTAGTAAAAAAGGCGATGCATAAACTTGGTCAGAAACAAGCGAACGTAGTATGTGGCTGTATAGCACGGCAATACTGCAGAAAGAAACAGATAACAAACATACCGTTCAAACTCTTCGATAGACTTATGCAAAAAGCAAACATGAAATACGACGTCCAACAGCTAAAGGTAAAACGCGGCGGAGGACGTGTTCATAACAATACATTTAAGATAAATGAAGATTTCTTACGATTTCTAGGGTACTACCTAGCAGAAGGTCACTTAGAAGGTAATGGTACTGTGGTCATTACGAACAGCAACAAAAAGATCATTGAGGATGTAAAAAAGATCTCACAAGAGCTGTTTGGTATAGATCCTAGCTGTAGAGACGTTTTTGGATATGGTAAATCAAAACATATTACGATCTGTAGCGCACTCTTATACCGCCTTATAATCTCGTTGGGGTGCGGTAAAACTCACAATAAGAGGGTTCCATCATTTGTTTATGGGACACCGAAGAAAAAGATCTGTGCTTTGTTAAAAGGAATCTATAGTGGAGACGGCAGCTTTTATAAAAACGAATTAAGTTTCGATTCAAAGTTAAGGAAATTAGTGGAAGATGTAACGTATCTCCTATTATCACTAGGCATTGTTGGGCGTATAAGCAAAAATAAAACAAAATACAGGGTGCGTTTCAAGAGAATTGAAGATGCCCGGAGGTTCTTAGACGAAGTCGGGTTTGTCCATCATACTCCAACGATAATAAAAAGAGGTCCTGCGCACACAGCAGGGAATAGCGTACACCTCACAGATGAAGCATTAAAAGAGTTAAAATTGACGCGAAAGTTTAGGCATCTACGAAAGTATAACCAATGCAGTAAGTATTACCTACAAGAAGTTGTAAAAGAGTTAAACATAAAAGATGAGAGTGTGCTCAACTTTGCAAATGGCGAATTTTATATCGACAGAGTAAAAGAAATTAACGAGATAGCTCTACAAACACCAGAACCAGTTTATGATCTATCGGTAAACCCCACTGAGAACTTTATTGGAGGTTTCGGAGGTATAATCCTTCACAACTCAGAGGCAAACGTTCTATTCCAAGGTTCAGCAAGCGGCCACCCAAGCGCATGCACCATGCACGCAGAAGACGTTGACACCATGATCAAGCGCCTCGAAACACCGCCAATCAGCCTTTCTCCAAGTCTTGTTGAAACAATCGACATCGTCTGCATCATCTCGCAAGTCAAGGTCAAGGGCGAAGACGTGCGAAGGGTCAAGTCCATCGTCGAAATAATCAAGGTCGACGAAAATGGCAACGCAGTCACAAACGCTCCGTTTGTCTGGGACCCGGCATCAGATGGATTTTTCTTCAAGACAGAAAGCGTCATGTTCCAGAAGCTCGTCAGTGAGTACGGGCTCAACATGAACCATGTCCTTCGCGAGTTCAACGCCAGGACAAAACTGCTCTACGAGCTCTATCGGCGGGGCATTACTGACTACAAGGCAGTCCAGGAAATTATCAACGCATACTACACGTCTCCTGAAGAAGTCCTCAAGAGGTTTAATGTTCAATGAGCCTCGACAGCATCCAGCAGAA
>CAYJXL010000062.1:0-6084 GCA_964374125.1 Candidatus Woesearchaeota archaeon
TATTAATACTACCGCAGCAGAGCTTGCGGGGTATTAAACCCAAGAAGGAATAAATTGTGTTTTCATCCCTAGCTCTTTTGCCTGCCTAACAACTAAACCTGTTTCTTCCCACCCAAGCAATACTATGTAATCGAATGAAGAAAGTTTAGCGAGAGGTGTTCTGAAGTCCTTATCATTGAGCGTGTACATTTCTTCCTTGACTTCACCGGCATATTTATTCTTGATAGCATTCTTAACTAAAAAAATAAACGGGTCCTCGAGGTTGCTGATTAGGCCTATCTTGTCTATTCCCTTTTCAGCCAAATAATCAGCGATCGTATAACCAATGCTCTCATCATAAATTCCTATGGCAAAGCTGCTTGTTCCCAGATTTGCAAGTTCTTCACTGGCATCTAGAGAATCTATTAAGATTATACCATCTTGTTCTGCATTCTTAGCTAAAGAAAGAAATCCGCCATACGTAACTGTTAAGATATATTTGACGCCTTCGATATCAGTCATCTGCAGATATTGAGTGATTGTCTCTTTTTCTTCCATTTTGTCATCTTTGACAATTAGCTTGATCTTCTTGCCGTCTATTCCCCCATGGTTATTTATCTTTTGTATTGCGAGGGTAACGCCATTTAAGTTTTCTAAACCGATGACGGCGGAATCGCCTGTAAGCGGGCCTATGAATCCTATCTTGATTTCGTCTGCTTTTTCTTGAGGAGGGTGCAAGACGAACCATAGACCAACAACTACGATGATAATTGATGCGAGCAAGAGGATACGCGTTTTCATCAAGTATACATCACAAGCACATACTGATAAAGCTGACGGTATTCACTGTATGCGACCTCCGGGAATTGAACCCGGCTTTTCAGCTCTTGCCTCTCTGAATGGGAAGCTGACATTCTACCGATGAACTAAGGTCGCGACCATGAATGCTCCCAGCGAGATTCGAACTCGCGTCCAGAGCTGTTTTCGAGACATTACTTGTCCCACGAGAAGCTCTTATCCTCTCGGCTTCCTTCATTGGAACTGACCGGACTAGACGATGGGAGCGTCGAAGATTGGGCGATTATAGGATTTAAAACACTTTTGGCTCGCTTTGGAAAAAGTTATAAACTGAGATTGTCGTGACGAAATCATGCGATATCATAACATTTTGTTGATCGTTGTCTTGGTTTTTGCCATCTTTCCTTCCGTAGTCTCAGCCGCGGTTATCGAAGAGCTGAACATCACTGACATGTTCATCAAAGACTTCAAGATACGGGAGACTGTCGTGATGACTGTGCCAAACAACCAGCGAGATATTGTTGAGTTTGGCGTTCCAAAGGATGCTTTTGACGCTGAAGTTGACGGGGACACTGTTGATATTGTTGACAGCAAAATCGCTGTTAACCTTGACTGCACTTACTGCATTGTTGTTATTGAATATTCTGTACCGAGCGTGCTTGAACAAAAAGAGGACCTGTTCGGATTCTTCAAGAACTTTGAACAGTATGATGTCCATCTGTTGAACTATAAGCTTCTGTTGCCGGAAGGGTATGTTCCTGCAGACATTATCGAGGGCATGCAAGGGCCTGCAAGCCCGCCTGCGTCCAAAATCGGAAAAGAGAAAGGACGTTCGGCAATGGAATGGAATGAAGTTGATCCGCAGCTTCCAAAAGTGTACTACATGCGGATGAAGAAGGTGGCTAATCCAGGCAGCAATCAGCAGATAGTGTTCATTCTCGCTGCGCTGGTGGTTCTTGGCATATGGCTACGGAGACGTCGGCAGAAGAAGCTTACAGAAAAGACCTCTGAGAATAAATGTCCAGAGCGAAAAGAAGAATCACAGTAGGATTGTTGGGCGGCGCCAAGATGGCGTTGGTTATGTTGTCTATGCTGCAAAAGCTTTTTTAAGGAATGCTGTAATCTTCTGTTTGTACTCTGCAGTTTCCAAATACGAGCCGTGGTCTGCATTCTTGACTATCCACAGTTCAGTCCAAGATTTGTCAGCCTTTTCGTAGAGCTGCACGCTGTTTTCGACAGGTATCTGCGTGTCCTTTTCACCATGAACCAAAAGAAGGCGCGCTGTAACGCTGTCTATATTGGCGAGTGGGGCAACTTTCCTTGCGTCTATTCCCAACAATATTCTTGCGCATAGCTTTGTCAGCGCAACGAAAGGTTCTTTCAGAAAACCTGGAAAGAGGAAATAGATTCGCCTCATCATGTTTTCAAGCGTCGCATACGGAGAGTCAGCGACGATTGCCTTGACGTCCGGATTTGCAAGCAATGCTGCTGCTGCGCCGAGTGAGAATCCAAGAATGCCTATGTTCTTGAAGTTCCTTGCCTTCAGATATGCCACAGCAGCTTCAACATCCATCACTTCCTTGTGGCCGACTGTTGTGTACGTCCCTGCGCTTTCTCCAAAATACCTAAAATCAACGAACATGAGGCTAAAGTTGCCTGCGAGGAAGCGTACTGCTGGCAGGATATTGCCCTTGTCAAAGGGATAGCCGTGCAAGACGAGTATAACGTCCTGGCTTTTATTGTTCGGCACGAACCAACCAGCAAGAGCGATGCTGTCTTTTGTTTGCAAGGTTACTGATTCATACTGCAGGCCGAAATCAGATGGTTTTGCTGCACTTGTGTATCTTGGTGGATGGACATAGAGGATGAAGTTGATAAGTGAAATAACAATAATGATCCCAACGACAAAGAGGATTATCTTTATGATCATTGTAGTATAGTCCCGGGAGGATTTGAACCTCCGTCGGAGCCTAACTCTGTAGCTCTCCAGAGGGCCCCATCCTTGGCCGCTAGACGACGGGACTGTTATCATAAATATTTCCTTAATGTTTATAAACATTCATGTTATTCGGAATGGATGATCCTTGTTTACACGACGTGCAGGAATCAACGCGAAGCGAAAAATATCTCTCGACACTTGTTAAAGAAAAGACTGTGCGCGTGCACGAACTCTTTCAGGATTCATTCCCATTACTGATGGAAAGGACGCATTGCGCATGGCAGTGAATATGGAATCTTCATCAAAACAAAAAACCAACTCTTTTCGAAAGTTCAGAAGGAGATTCAAAATGTTCACAGCTATGATCTACAGTTGATTCTTAAGATCCGAGCGGACGCGGACGTTAATGTCTTACGCTGGTTGGATCACTCGCTTAGAAAACCTTGAACAAAAGACGTTCAGCTGTTGTATCATTCACACAGTGCCAACTCGCTTATGTTCTCGAAATGCTTTTTGTTAAATGTTGAGAGCGAACATTGTGCAGTGACACATATGGCTGCTATAAATATGCCACGAATCTCTGTGATTCTTCCACTTTTTGCAGTTCCTTAAAGATTTCGCTTGCTTTTCGCGCCGACTCTTCATTAAAGTCCAATACGTGCACCTTGCCCCTAAACGCTTCTATCGCCTCTAGGTGTGTTCGGCGCAACATAAGTTCGAATAACGTGATTGCGGTAATGTAGATTGGTGCATTCTCGATCTTATCGATAACTTCTGCCGCTCTCTTCTCGTTGTTGAGTATTGCAATGACGACGTCGGTGTCTAAGCATACTTTTTGTTCCGCGACTTCCAGCTCCTTCTTAGTTCGTTCTCAATTTTTTCAGATTCGATGTCTTTCTTCAGGAGTCCGAGACAGGAACGCAGGTCGCTCCCCGTTCGATTCTTCTTGGTGAGCATATCCATGATGAGCTCGCTAAAGCTCCTTCTTGCTTTCCGTACTTTTAACTCACGATAGACTTCGTTTGAAACCATGATTGTTTTTGCCATAGTATAGTTATACATATGTATATATACAAAGTTATCTCTAACGGCAAATCCGGTCCTTGTGATGCGTAACGCGACGAATCTCTAGAAAGGTTTAAAATGACTCTTTGTGACTTGAGCGTATGGCTCTTCGTGAACCGACGTCGATGGATGAATGTGTTTATTTTACGAATAGAACCTCTGATAAAGGCAAGATTCGTGCTTGGGTGTTTAGAGAACAATGCCCGAAATGTCATGAAGGCTTAATTGGCAAGCCGAGAGATCCGAAGACTGGAAAGCCGAAGATACGCGCTGAAGAGTATGTTTGCTCTAAGTGTGCTTATACTGTACCTTTAGAAGAGTATGAAGATACGCTTACTGCGAATGTCCAGTATACATGCTCTAAGTGCATGAAGAACGGTGAAACTCAGATTCCTTACAGACGGAAGAAAGTGAAAGTATTTGACGAGGAAGACCAGAAAGAAAAGACTGCTGATGCCTTGCAGTTTCAATGTCAATATTGCAGTGAGAAGATCAATATCACGAAGAAGATGAAGTGATTGATTAGGGTATCATTTTGAGTTCTTCTTCTACTGATGCAGGTGCATGTTCTTGGATTCGTTATACGGACGATTTATCTTAATGAAGGCGCAGTAAACAGAAGGTTTAAATAGTATGCCTAAGGTATACCACTTTATGGCAAGCCCAAGCAAGGAAGAAAACGTATTGAAGCTGATTTTGGAGAATAGCCCCTTGAAAGAATGGCATTTTGAAGAAGTGGCGCGAGAAGCGAAGGTGACAAGGGCAGTGGCAAACAAATGGCTCAAGAAGTATGTTCACGATGGGCTAATAAAGAATATCAAGGAGAAGGGAAGATTCCCTTATTTTACTGCTGGAAGCAACAATCCATTCTATTACTCGCTGAAAAGAGTTTATGCGCTGGAACAACTTCATAAAAGCGGCTTAATTCCAAGGTTGTTATCCCTCAAGGATGCAAGAACAGTCATTATTTTTGGGAGCATGGCAAGGGGCGACTGGTACAAGGATTCAGATATTGACATATTCATCTACGGAGACGTAGGTGATTTTGACAAGACTGTTTATGAACTTAAGCTTGGCAAAAGCATCGAACTGCATATTTTTAATAATAAGAAGGATATCCAAAATGTAAAAACAGGGCTTATCAAGAACGTTATTAATGGCTACCTTGTTAAAGGACAAATCCAAG
Source organism: Candidatus Woesearchaeota archaeon (assembly GCA_964374125.1). Lineage (GTDB taxonomy): Archaea > Nanobdellota > Nanobdellia > SCGC-AAA011-G17 > UBA489 > CAYJXL01. Next base: position 4,968 of record CAYJXL010000062.1, read on the forward strand.
ACATCGCAGGGCTTGCATGAAAATTACCATAGACGATCTCGATCAAACCTATAAGCTATGCATGAACACTGAGAAGTTCAAAGAGAAAATAATTGATATAGAACTGATTAAGTCGCTGAAACTTGTCGCTGAGAAAGGACTTGCGTTCATCAATAGCACATCAAAAGACATTCCACAAGAAAGCACTGATTGGACATTTGTTTTCAGAGACCATTATGAGTCTCTACGGGGCATGATTGAGGCATATCTGCTATTTGATGGCATTGAGGCAGACAACCACCAATGCAAAAATGCATACATTTGTTTCAAACATCCTGAACTTGAGCTTGACTGGGATTTTCTTGAGACAATCCGATTGAAGAGAAATGCCATAAACTACAGAGGGCAGCTGCTCAAATACGACGACTGGAAAACGTTTAAGCTGAAGTTTGAGCTGCATATTAACGCTCTGAAGGAAGAGATTGAAAAAAAGATGAAATAGCTATTGTTTGAATTCTTTTCTCAGTTCTAGTTCATATTGTTCTCGGCGCTCTGCTGACATAAATGGCAGCGAGAACTTTAAGAATGCTTCTAATGAATGCGCAGGTTTTTGCGTGGCTGCGCCGCGACGGACGACGACTACCCTGCCGTTGCCATTCGAGCTCCGAAGGTAGTCATCGTTCGAGTGCAGGTTCAAGAACCTGCACCTGCCTAGGTACAACCTCGAAAGGCCGGAGTCTCTCGTGTACAAATAACGGTCTCCTTCGTTGTCCAATTTCGTTGGCAGACCTGTTTTTTCATCGATGTCTGTTGACTTGAATCTGCCGTTTTTACAGAGAATAGGCGCTCCAATGATTTCTGCGTCGTCACGAAGCTTGAACGCGAGACCGTACTGTGCATCAGCATCGTTGACGAGCTTGAGTCCCTTAAGCGGGATCATGTACGGTATTTTTTGCGCATGCCCTCGCGCACGTACTTCGCTCATGAGCTTTTGTGCGAGATATTTGTTTGGCTCGCCGCCAGTTGTGAGGACTACTGCGGGATCGACATAAACTCCTTGGAGATTGAAACTTGATTTTCTTACACGATTCGCATGTTCCAAATCTGCAAGCGTTGCTGTGCTGAGATGTTCGTTTCG
>CAYJXL010000063.1:0-6022 GCA_964374125.1 Candidatus Woesearchaeota archaeon
TAGAGGGATCTCTCTTGGAAACAAGAGAAATCACCCGTTAAGTTACACGGTCTATTCTTGAAAGAATGTTTATAAAGCCCATTTTGCATGGTATTTGCATCACTTGATGGAGGTTGGCGGCATGCACATGAGAAGAACTGTTGTATTGCTCGTTGTGGCAATGTTTTTGCTTAGTTCTGTTCCTTTTGTCTTTGCGGAACGTGGTTCTGGACAATCGAGGGGGCGTGATCGGTCTGTAGGGGTTGAGCATGAGCTCGAGGACGAGGGCGTTGATGATCAATCTCAGGAGCGCTTACGAATTCATGACCTTCGGGTTGATCGCGAGGCATTGAAGAAAGCCAAGGGAGAGTTCAAGGCACTGAAGGAGAAGCTGAAAGAGGAACGCAAGAACGCTCAAGAGCTGCGGAAGAACTTGCGTGCGTGTGCAGACTTGAGTACAGATGCATGCGAGGCCGCCAAGGGAAAGTTTGATGTGCATATCGAAAACGTTGTCAACCTTGTCTTGACGAAGCTTGAAGAATTGAAGCGACTGGTGCAATCTGTTGATCTTGATAAAGGAAAAATGCCAGATGTTGTTGCGAGAGCTGATGAACTTATTGCGAAGATCAAAAGCAAGCTTGATGCTGCCAAGAATGCAGGGACGAAAGAGGCATATCGCGCTGCGCTGAAAGAACTAAAGAACGTGCTACGAGAAGCGCAGGACTTTGTTCATACTGTGATGCCTCAGACATTCAACAATCGACTCGGCGGCATCCTAGAGAAAGCGAAGCAATTGGGGGCGAAATTGGATCGTTTGCTGGAGCGAGCGAAGAGCGATGGACGTGATGTTTCCGGCGTTGAACCTTTGATTACATCGTTCAAGAGCACTGTGGACGAGGCGCTGAAGAAGTTTGCGGACGCGAAGAGCTCGTTTGCTGCTGGCAATCATGAGGCTGCGCGGAAGGCGATGCAAGAAGCGCATCAGTTGCTGAAGAAGGCGCATGAACTTCTGCGGCAGATTCACCAGACATTGAAGAACAAGGACGTTGATGTTTCGACGCTGGCCAGCGATGCTGCGACGCCTTAGGGCGTTAAGCGTTCTGGATCGCGAGGGAGCAAGATTGCTTCCTTGACATTCTGGAGTTTTAGCATCTGTTGGACAATGCGGTCTAAACCGAGACCAACGCCGCCGTGAGGCGGACAGCCGAAACGGAAGATATCGCGATAGAACTTCATTTTCTTGAGGTCGATGCCTTTTTCCTTTGCTTGGGCTTCGAGGACATCAAGGCGGTGCTCCCGCTGGGCGCCCGTGCCTATTTCGACGCCGTTGTAGATGACGTCAAAAGATTTCGTGCCCTTTGGATTGTCTGCGGGACGCATGTGGTAGAACGGACGCTTTTTCCAGGGATAGTTAAGGACGAAGATTATTGGCGACTTGTATCTTTCACTGCTGATTTCACCAATGAAGCCTTCTGCTTCTGCATCGAGATCGTCATCTTCTGCAATGATCTTGTTTCGTTCCTTGAGAAGCTTTCGAGCTTCGGCGAAGTCGAGGCGGGGGATTTTTTCAGGAATGTTTATAGCGACGTTGAGAAGCTTTAGTTCGTCTTTGCATGAGGCTTTTACTTTTTCCAAGAGGAACTTGATGTATTTCTCAATGACGTCGAGGACGTCGTGCTCGTCCTTGATGAAGCCCATCTCGAAATCAATGCCGGTGAATTCTGTCAAATGTCTTGTGGTGTGAGATTTCTCTGCACGAAAGATGGTGCCAATTTCGAAAACACGTTCGAGACCAGAGACGACGAACATCTGCTTGTAGACTTGAGGAGACTGCGCGAGTGACGCGGTTGTTTTGAAATACGGAATCTTGAATTCTTCTGCGCCAGACTCGACGCCAGAGGCTGTCAATTTTGGCGTCTGGACATTGATGAAGCCTTCTTTCGTGAAGAACTCGACGGTGTACTGGTAGACGCGAGAGCGAATAATAAATATGGCGTTGACTTTCTTTCTTCTTAGATCAAGGAAGCGGTAGTCGAGACGCTTGTCGATGCTGGTGGTTGTTTCTTCCTCTACTTCAATTGGCAATGGGGTTTCTGCTCGGCTAAGGACTTCTACTTTAGCTGCTTCTATTTCTACTTCGCCTGTTGAGAGGTCTTTTCTGACCTGGCTTTGCGGCCTTTTTTTTACCCTGCCTTCGACGAGAACGACTGATTCCTTACTGAGGTCATTGCACTGCTTTGTTAATGACTGATTCAAGAAGCATTGCGTGATTCCAGAACGATCGCGAAGGAGAAGGAATCCTACCTTGCCCTGGATGCGCAATGTTTCTGTCCAGCCGCACACGACGACATTCTTTTCAGCGTCCTCTGCAGTGAGCTCTCCGCATGTGTGTGTCCTGAGCATACTTTAGCGAGTGGATGTTGTTATTTAAAGCTTGCCACTTTTGGTTGGGAAATGCTTATATACCTTGTTTACTGGACAATTTTCATGAAACCTGTCACTTTCATTGCGTCTTTTGTTTTGTTGATTTTTCTTGTTGGTTGCGCACGAACGGAACGCCAACAAGCTGCGGCTAGAACCGAACAACCCCTGGTTTCGGAACAGACTCCGACAGCTGGAGCGTCGCAGGCTTCGTCCACTCCGACGGCACTCGATGAAGACGTTGGGGAGCTTGAGCAGACTGAGCCTGAGGACGAGCTTGAGATTCAGGACGAGGATTTTGAGATTTAGACTTCTTCTCGTGGTTTATCGTATCTTAAAATAACCACTGTAGGGTAACTATATATCGAAAGCTTTATAAAGAAGCTAAGTTGTTACTTTAGAGCGGTAAAATGATAGTCAAAGAAGATTTGCTAAAGAAGATCAAGGCTGCGTTTGATCTGAATATTTACGAGGCGAAGATATGGGTAGCTTTGCTTTCGAAGGGCCTGGCAGCTGCCGGGGAACTTTCTGATATCAGCAGTGTTCCACGCTCTCGGAGCTACGATGTCCTTGAGAGCCTCGAGAAGAAGGGCTTTGTGCTGATGAAGCTTGGCAAGCCAATCAAGTACCTTGCTATCAAACCAGAAGAGATCGTGCGGCGGATAAAAGACCACGTCCAGATGGATGCCACCTCAAAGATTGAGTTTTTGGACAATGTTAGGAGTGAGAACGTATTTACTGAGTTACAATTATTGTATGATCATGGCGTCAAGAAGGTTGATCCGTATTCCTTGATGGGCTCTGTCAGGGGCAGGGACAATATTTACGCTCAACTGAAGGAAATGTTTGAACGCGCAAAGAAGAGCGTGACGATTGTGACGAGCGCCCAGGAGCTTGGACGAAAAGCGAAGAAACTGAAGAACCACTTTGCGCGCTTGCATGAACGAGGCGTGCAGATTCGCATTGCGGCGCCTGTTTCTGATGTTCATGAACTACAAGACCTGAAGAACATCGTGAAGATCAAGCAGCTTGATGGAGCGAAAAGCAGGTTCGTTGTTGTTGATGACAGCGAGATGCTGTTCATGGTTTCTGATGACAGTGACGTGCATGAAGATTATGACACTGCCGTATGGGTAAACACACCGTACTTTACGAAAGCTTTTTTAACCATGTTCAACAAGACGTGGAATGAACTAGCTGATGTGAAGAAATGAGAGATTAGAAATCTTTTTGAGGTGCTTTCATTATGCCTGGCGCTTTGGAAGAATTGGCGTTTGATTTACGATACTTTTTTCAAGGAAAAGTGCATGATCAGCGAGATCTTGCGCAACGAAGTCAGACCAAAGATGTGCGGGCGTGTTTGCGTGTTACCCACGATGGCGATCGTGGGTTTTTTCATGTTCGGTATGAGACGCTTGGAAAAGGCAGCCTTGCTCAGAGGGCGTTCTTTGGTTGGAAAGTGCCTTTTGGAGGGGGCACGATTCGTATCCTGTCGCTTTGGAGGGGACATTGGACGCGTATGAAAAACATGTTCGCCACCTTGAAGAACTCGGCTGCAGTGTTGAGCGTGATCTTCAAAAGAATGGGAAACAAACAATATTAGAACGTGTGTACAAGGAATTGCTGCTTCTGGAATGCTAGGTTTTCTTCTGTTTATGTTGCCTTGCTTCATCGTTGTGACATAGTCATAAATGGTCATCCAAACCTTTAAATAGAAATTTCTGTTGTCTGCTTTCATGCAAGAGGTTGAAAAGCTTATTGAAATGCTGCACCCTTTAGAGCGTGCTGTATTGCCCTTATTGAAAGAAAACGCTACTCTTGCAGCCATACGGGAAAAGACCCGATTACAAGAAGTTGAGGTGATGCGCGCCTTGCAATGGCTAGAGAACAAGAAGATTGTTGCTTTGCGGAGAGATGCCAAGGAATTGGTTGTGCTCGGGGAGAACGGGAAGAAGTATCTTACTCATGGCTTGCCAGAGAAACTGTTCCTTGAGGCGCTTGGAGAACCTTTAACGCTAGCCGAGGCCAAGGAGAAGGCCGGCTTGGATGATGACGAATTGAACGCGAGTTTTGGAATGCTACGCGCGAAGAATGCAGTGACGCTTGCTGACGGGAAGGTGCACATAACTTCTGTTGGAAAGAATGTTCTTCATGATAATTCTGTTGAGAAATTCTTACGCTCCTTGCCAGTTCTGATGCATACATTGGATGCCGGGCGCAAGAAGCTCCTTGAGGAGTTGAGAAGGCGCAGAACTCTTGTTGAAATCACATTGGAGAAAATTGTTCTTGTTCAGCTGACTGACCTCGGGAAAGAACTTGTACAGCATGATCTTCGAAAGGAGTTCATTGAATTGTTGACACCTGCAGTGCTGCGAAGCGGAGAATGGAAACAGAAGAAATTGCGACGGTATGATGTCGTGATTAATGTTCCCCGCGTGTATCCGGCGAAACGACACTTCGTTAACCAGGCGATTGCGTACATTAAAAAGATCTGGCTGGAGATGGGATTTGCGGAGATGACGGGACCGATACTGGATACGTCATTCTGGAATTTTGACGCGTTATTTGTGCCGCAGGATCATCCGGCGCGAGAGATGCAGGATACATTTTACGTGAAAGGGAAGGGAAGCTTGCCAGACATGAAACTGGTTGCTCGGGTGAAAGCAGCGCATGAGCATGGGTTTGGGACTGGAAGCAGCGGATGGCGATACTCGTGGGATAAGGAGAATGCGAAGCAGTTGGTGTTGCGCACGCATACAACGGCGTTGTCCGCGAGAACCTTGGCGCGGTTAAAAACATCAGACCTGCCGGCAAAATTCTTTACCGTTGGCAAGTGCTTTCGGAACGAGGCTGTTGACTGGAAGCATTCGTTTGAGTTTGACCAGACAGAGGGCATTGTGATTGATCAGCATGTTAATTTTCGGCACCTTCTTGGATACCTTCGGCAGTTCTTTAGTAAAATGGGATTTGAAGACATTCGTTTTCGACCTGGCTTTTTTCCCTATGTGGAACCTGGATTAGAGTGCGAAGTTTATCATCCTGTTCGCAAGGAATGGGTTGAATTAGGCGGGGCGGGCATCTTTCGGCCCGAAGTTGTGAAGCCTTTACTTGGCAAAGACATTCCTGTTTTAGCGTGGGGTCTGGGAATGGGGCGGTTGATAATGGATTACTACGACATTAAAGACTTGCGTGACTTTCATAGCAACGACCTTCAACAATTACAAGAGATGAAGACGTGGTTGAAGTAAATTATTAAGCAACCCCAAAAGGAAGACTTGGACTTTTTAAGGTGAGGGGTGGGGGAGCGTATGACGCAGGGCGCTTTTCGCACGTGTTTAGCTGTTTTTGAAACGGAGCTCAGTTTGTGCTTATTTTCGAAGTTTTCCACATTATGTGAACAAAAAAGAGGTTAAATTAGCCTCTGTTTGGTTGAGCTAAACACGCACCGCTTTTCGTAAAGTATTTAAGTTGTTCTTATAGCATAAGACATTAATAACCGTTACTTTTAAGCATTAAATCTTTTTTTCTGAAAGCTGTTCGAACTTGTTTCTCAAGTTCTTTAGTCGAAGTCCATGCTCTAGTACCAAGCCATTTTTTTACATTTTGCCAGTACTGTTCAATT
>CAYJXL010000064.1:0-5751 GCA_964374125.1 Candidatus Woesearchaeota archaeon
TATGGATGATGTACAAGTATATAAAAGTTACGTAAACTAAAGTCTTAAGCTATAATAATAGTGTAGTCTACCGACGTAATCGATATCTTCGTGAGTCTTCATCGATAATTGTAGATGGGGTGTTCAGAACAAATGCTAATGGTGTTCTACAGTATAACGGTATGTCGCTAAGTGTACGTTCTGCTGATGAAGAAGAGATTTTTAATGAACTAGAACAGATTATTATGAAAAAAGTGCCCGAGATTGTTGCGATAGGTGAGCTATTATGATAGATCTGATACAAACGTCGCAATTGTTGTTGAGCATAAGCCTTGCAATTACTGCCTTGAAGAGAAGCTATCAGATAGCCACTATCATCATGATACTTCTGTTTGTAGTTCTGTATAGTGTTAAAGGGTAGCGCTGATTTCATGTAATCAATGTTATGCTCTCTGAAGCGAGGCTGAAGACCGAAAGCCGAAGGTTCGGAGGAGTTTTTCGAGGGGCGCGAAATTTCAAAATGGCGTTCTGTCTTCAAGGGATAATCATATAAATGCCTTTATTCTTTCATTTTCCACGATGGCTGTTGTTGAGCTGAACAAGAAAGAGGTCTTGCTGCTGGTTGGCAAGAACATTTCTGATAAAACATTGCAGGAGCGCATTCCAATGCTTGGATTCAGCCTGGAAGCACTTGATAAAAACACGATCACTTTGGAAGTCCTGCCTAATCGACCTGATGCGCTTTCTGAACCTGGATTTGCACGGGCATTCGCATCGTTTCTTGGCATCAAGACCAGGCTTCGGAAGTATGAGGTTCGAAAAGGCAATTACAAAGTTGTCGTCAACAAGAACCTGAAGAATGTACGGCCGTATACTGCGTGCGCTGTTGTCAAGAACTTGAAGCTTGATGAACAAAACATCAAAGACATTATCAATCTGCAGGAAAAATTGCATATTACCTTCTGTCGGAATCGGAAAAAAGCGGCGATTGGTATTTATCCGATGGAGAAGATTCAGTGGCCTATCCTGTTTGAGGCAAGGAAACCTTCGGAGATTCGGTTTGTGCCCCTTGATGGCGATGCGGAACTCAATGGGTTTGACATTCTGGAGCTTTATCCCAAGGGCCGAGAGTTCAAGCATCTTCTAGAACACTTACACCTGTATCCAGTGTTTGCTGATGCTACTGGCAAGATTCTTTCCATGCCACCGGTGGTCAACTCTGACGATGTTGGAAAAATTACTGAAGACACGAGGGACGTGTTTATTGAGGTGAGCGGGTTTGATCTGGATTACTTACGACTGTGCTTGAATATCATTGTCACGGCGCTTGCAGATATTGGCGGAACGATTTATTCTGTTGATGTTATGTATTCTCGAGCGGTTCGGATGCCTGATCTGACGCCGAGAATGATGCGGCTGGACGTGCAGTATGCTGAACGCATGTTAGGCATTTCTTTGTCGAAACCACAGGTTGCGAGATTACTTGCGAAAATGGGATACGGGTTCAAGAACAACAAGGCACTTGTGCCCTCGTATCGCGCTGATGTCCTGCACCCCATTGATGTTGTTGAGGACATTGCGATAGCCTATGGATATGAGACGTTCAAGCCGGAGATTCCGAACATTGCGACAATTGGCAATGAAGACTCGTTCTCGAAGTTTACCTCGAAGATTGCGCAGTTATTCGTTGGATTGGACATCACCGAGGTTTCAACGCATCACTTGACGAAGAAAGAGCTGCAGCAGGATGCGCAATCAATCATTGAAGTTGAGAATTCGGTGAGCGAGGATTACAGCGCACTTCGTGGAGCGTTGTTGCCGAATCTATTGCAGGTGCTACAGGCGAACAAGCATCATGAGTATCCACAGAAGATTTTTGAGGCTGGGACGGTATTTTCTGGCAAGGGTGAAGCAGTGCATGTCGCGGTAGCGCTCTCCCATGCGCATGCGAATTTTACGGAGATCAAGCAGATTGCTGATGCACTTTCGGCTGGTGTCGCATTGCCAGCGTCGTACAAGGAACTAGACCGAGAGTTCTTTGCGCCTGGACGCGCGGCTGTCTTGCTCTGTAAACGCAAAGTGGTTGGACACCTCGGAGAAATTCACCCAGCTGTTCTTGAACGATTTGGCTTGGATATGCCTGTTGTTGCGCTAGAACTTGATGCTCGGACGTTGTTTCAGCTGCTGTCGCACTAATTGAGAGGGTAATAATTTCGATTAGAACTTGCGAATCGATAGAGGCTGTTGGTGTTTGCAAGCGCGAATTGCGGCATTGGATTGCGCTCGATGGTGTAGAGCTCACGGTTGATGAGGTATGGGTTGGCGTAGCCCCAGCGTGAGTAATATGGCCTATAGTAACTGCCGTAGCCGTAATATCCATAACTGTAATATCCATCATTGTAGGGATAATAGGAACTACCGAAGAACCAGCTATACGCAGACGCTTCTGTTGCCATGAGGCTGAGGATCAGCGTTACCGCAATGATGAGTGCTTTCATACCTTCTCTTTTGGATTTCCTGTATTTAAATGTTTCTATCTTTATTACTTGAGAGTGGTGTTATATTTTGAAACGTTTCATCACCAGCGAATTCAAGACGACTGAGATCGAGCTGAAGCCCATGGCTGCCGAGGCGATCATAGGGTTCAATGTGTAGCCTGTAAATGGATACAGGACGCCTGCTGCGATCGGGATGCCGAGGACGTTGTAGATGAATGCCCAGAAGAGGTTCTGCCTGATTTTTTTTATGGTGTAGCGGCTTAGCTTGATTGCCCTGACCACGTCGCGGAGATCGTTCTTGACAAGAATAATTGACCCGGTTTCTTTTGCGACGTCGGTTCCGGAACCGATGGCGATGCCGATGTCGGCTTGTGCCAATGCGGGTGCGTCGTTAATCCCATCGCCCACCATTGCGACAATCCTGCCCTGCTGCTGCAGCTTCTTGATTTCTTCTTCCTTGCGCTCTGGCAATACTTCCGCAAGCACGTTATCGATGCCGAGCTGCTTACCAATGCCGAGCGCAGTTCTCTTGTTGTCGCCAGTAATCATGATAATTTCCTTGTTCATTTGCTTTAGCGTGCTAATTGTTTCTGCTGCGTGTTCCTTGAGCGTGTCAGCGACGGCAATGACGCCGATGACTTTGCTGCTGACGGTGATGATCATTGCTGTTTTGCCCTGATCTTCGAGCTCAACGATCTTGTCTTCGAGGTGGCTGATGTTGACGTTGTAATCATGCATCAATGCCCTGTTGCCGAGCAGAATAATCTTGCTAAGGTAGCGCGCGATGACGCCTTTGCCTGAGATTGCCTTGAAGACATGCGCGTCAGGGATGGCGATGTTTTGCCTTTTTGCTTCGTTGAGGATGGCTTCACCGAGGGGATGCTCTGAGTTCTTTTCTGCGATTGCCGCGTACTTGAGGACTTCTTTTTCGCTTGTGAGCGCAATAATATTAGTGACAGACGGCTTGCCTTTTGTCAGTGTTCCTGTCTTGTCGAAGACGATTGTTGTTAGCTTGTGTGCGGTCTCCAGAGCTTCAGCGTTCCTGATGAGGATGCCGTTCTCTGCGCCTTTGCCGGTGCCAACCATGATTGCTGTTGGCGTCGCTAGACCAAGAGCGCATGGGCAGGCGATGATTAGGACTGCAACGAAGTTGAGCAACGCGAAGTTGAATGCAGGCTCTGGGCCGATGAAGAGCCAGATGAGGAACGTGAGTGCGGCGATAACAACGACGGTTGGAACGAAGATGCTGGCGACCTTGTCTGCAAGCCTTTGGATTGGCGCCTTGCTGCCCTGCGCTTCCTCGACGAGCTTGATAATCTGCGCGAGCATGGTGTCCTTGCCAACTTTTGTTGCCTTGATTTTGAGGCTGCCGTTCTTGTTGATGGTTGCGCCGATGGCTGTATCGTTGATAGTTTTTTCTACTGGAATGCTTTCACCGGTGATCATGCTTTCGTCGACTGAGGAATGGCCCGCGATGACGATGCCATCGACAGGAATCTTTTCTCCAGGGCGGATGAGCATGATATCTCCAACCACAACGTCGTCAATGTTTACTTTTATTTCGCTACCGTTGCGGATGACTGTTGCTGTTTTCGCCTGCAGGGACATGAGATTCTTGATTGCTTCGGAGGTTTTTCCCTTTGCGATTGCTTCAAGCAATCGGCCGAGAATGATGAGCGTGATGATGATCGCGGCTGTGTCGTAGTAGACGCCGACGTTGAGCGAGCCAGTGAAGAACTGCGGGAGGAACGTTGCGACAGCGCTGTAGAGAAACGCGGCTGAAGTGCCGATCGCGATAAGGCTGTTCATGTCTGATGTCTTATGCTTGAGTGCTGTCCAGAATCCCTGGTAGAACTGGAAACCGACGTAGAACTGCACTGGCAACGTGAGGATGAAGAGGACGTAGTAATTTGCGAGCACTCTTGGGACGAACTGGAACCATTCTGGAAAGCTGCCGAGGAAGATGAATATGCTAAGGACTGCGCCGGTGATGAACTTTCTTCTTAGAGTTTTGATTTCCTGCTCGTGGATTTGCTTTTCGACGTCCTGCGGTTCGCCAATGACGAGAGCAGCGTGATAGCCCGCGCTTTCTATTGCTTTCTTGATTCTTGGCGGGTCTACAACCTGTGGATTGTACTCGATGTTAGCCTGCGCTTTGCCGAAACTGACATTGTAGCTGAGAATGCCCGGGAGATCTTTTATGACAGCGCTTATGACGCCTTCGCAATGCGTGGAATGCATGCCGCCAATCTTGAAGACTGCGTGCGAGCCCTCCTTGACTACTTCGTAACCTGTGTTTTTGACTGCTTTTTCGAGCGCTTCATCGTCGACAGGATCGCTGCACGTGATTGTTGCCTGACACGTTGCCAGATTGACTACCGCATCCTGCACGCCTGGGACTTGCTTGAGTGATTTCTCTATTTTTGCGACGCAGGAGGCGCAGTGCATGCCCTTTATTCTTAATGTCTTTTTTTCTGGCATACGCGGGCTGATATCACTGAGGCTATAAACGTTTCTGTACGAGAAACTTGCGAAACCTTATGAGATACACGATCATGGCTGCTATTGCGACGACATTCGCGAGCATGAACCATGGCGACGTTATGCCTTGGTTGTAGACGAATAAGCCGCTTGCGATTGTTCCTATGAGGATGAATGCGATGAGCTTCGCTTCAAATGACTTGTTTTTGTTGTCTTTTGCCATAACATACACTGCTATTGCAACGAGGATGAGATTGATGACGTTGAGCTCGAGCGCGTGATATTGAGGTTCCCAGTAAGATATCCTGTTTGGAATGATGTATGATGAAAGTGGCCAGAATATCGGGTACACATCTGAGACGTGGGTGAATATGTCCAGGAACAAATGGAATGTCCAGCCGTAAATATAGGGCATCAGGCGGTTTAAATGGAATATGAGCATGAGAATCAATGCGATCGCGATGATGGCAAAAGAGTGGAAGAACGCGGCGAGAGGAAAGAGATTTGCGAATACGTTGCTGAAGGCGTGATGGAATGCGTTCCAATCTGCACCGTTTGTAATGAGCGAAAACATGAGTATTGCAAGCGCTGTGATGTCTGGCACGACTGCGAACACCAATGTTTTTTTGCAATAACTTTTTCCGCGGAAGATAATATACGTCCAGAAGAGATGCCACAAGGTGTTCATGTCTGAATTCTTTTGTTGATGCTGTTTATAAAAACTATTTTTTGTGAATAGTAATTGGTTAGGCGTTTGAAGTTCTTTTAATGTGTGTTCTGTAGCATGGAAATC
>CAYJXL010000065.1:0-5614 GCA_964374125.1 Candidatus Woesearchaeota archaeon
CACCCGAGGCTTAGGTTTATAAAGCTTAAGGAAAACAAAAAGTAATGAAAACCCTATCAAAGAAACCAGCCCTTCTGCTAAAACCAAATATTGCCAATGCCATGATCCCTAATGTGATTCGCTCGTTAACCAGCTCGCTGCTGGTAACTATATTCTTTTACGGTTTCTTTGGTTACTTGGTGTTGATCGATTTTTTGAAAGTAACATTCTCATTCTATATAACAATCGTTACAATCCTATTCTTCCTGACGTTGGTTTTCCCAGTATTTGTCTTTTACATGAATCTCCGCAACCGAGAGTACCGCTTCTATAACGACCGAGTAGAATGGTACGAGGGGTGGATGTCCATCAGCAGACACGTGCTTCCTTATAAGAAAATAACTGACATTGTCCTTCATAAAACTGTATGGGACCGATTGTTCAAAACAGCAACAATCATGCTGACGTCTCCAGGTCACATTGGATCTGTGTACATTCCAAATATCAACACACCGGAGAGAATCTATGAATATCTCCAGAAAAAGATCCTTAGATTAAGATAAGTCGGTGATGTTTACCTACAACAGGCGTGCGCGCCTTTTCTCACCTTTCATCCGCAAATAGGCCTCAGGAGTCCAGGGAAATTGCCGTGCACTCTGCAGCTGGCTATCGATCAATATTTTCTGCTGCTTGCTCCAGTCTTCATCAGGATGCGTCCGAATATACTGAGCCCAATACACGACAAAGTTCATCCGATCTTCCTTGTCCGTTTTCCCAGGCTTAAGCCATTTCATCGTCAATCATCTTTTTGTACCACTGAACCTTGTTCATATCAATCTGCCCTTTAAAGGTTTCCTCCAAGTGTTGTGCGTCCTCAAGATCCTTGTCAGACTTCAGGTAATAACGCTTGAAAGCTATCTGCCGCTCAATCGACGAAACAAGAAGAGAACCTTGCTTCGTAACCACCGTAAGCGTGTCTCGCAATGCTTCCTGCGCCAACTTCTTCTTTGCGAATTTTACCTCAATATTAGGAATCGCATGGTCTCTTTTTGCAAGCCTGATGGCAATGCCCTCCGCAAGATATTCATACGAATCACGAGCAGTCTCTGCATTGAGGCACCAGTAACCAGCACCCTCAAGTTCGCTATACAAAGCAATAAACATTTTCTCATCGAGGGATTGAATGAAGATGTCAATATCCTCTGTCGCTCGCGCCCGACCAAAGAGAATAGCGACATAACCGCTAACGATAACGTATGGAGCATGGCGCTCTAGAATCCTGACGAACTCAAGAACAAACAGATCGAGCTCGGTAAGAACCCTGTTCAATTGCAACGTTCGCTGATCGATAAACCTCATTATCCATGCAATAGCGAGATTGTATATAAACCCTTTGGACGAAGTTGGTAAGAATGCACAAAAAGAATTTATTTCCGCTTCTGATGAAAGTTTCTCTTGATCTCAGGCATAGTTAGTGCTCCTTCAAAAGCCTCAAGCGTTTCTTTCAAGTCCTTTCGAGAATGCGCATCGCAAACATACAGTGGTTCCTCATTGTCTTCATCAATCATGATCCCTCTCCGCAGGAGTTCCATCTGAAGGTCAGCATACAAGTCCATGTCGCAGTCCTTCAAGTCCCTATATGTCATTACTTCATGATTCACAAACAAGAACTGAAACATGCCGGGAAACCCCTGCACCAAGCCGCAAATCTTGTGCTCCCGAAACAGTTTCGAAATCCCCTTCATCATCTTCATCCCGTAATCGCAGATGTGCTCATACACCCTGCCTTTCCGCAAAATATCCAGCGTCGTCATCGCAGCCACCATTGATACAGGATTTCCCGAGTACGTTCCCCCGTGAAACACCTTGTTCGGTCCGATCATCTCCATCATGTCATCAATGCCGGCAATGGCTGCAATCGGGTATCCATTGCCCAGCGATTTCGCAAACGCCGCTAAATCAGGAGTCACGTGAAAGTATTTTTGCGCCCCGCCCTTTCCCAGGCGAAAGCCAGTCTTGACCTCGTCAAATATCAACGCCACGTCATACTTGTCGCACAGCTCCCGCAAGTGTTTCAGAAATCCATCCGCTGGCGGGATCACTGCTGCGTTGCCCATCACCGGCTCGCAGATAATCGCTGCAAGCTCGCGATAGTGCTTCCGGAACGTCGCTTCCACGCTCTCGAAGTTGTTCCACTCTTCCACCAAGGTAAGCGATTTCAGCACGCCAGGAATTCCTAGCGACATCGGCTCCGGCTTCCGTCGCGGCCAGTCAAATGGCGGATACGCGGAAAAAAGAACAGCATCATGGCTTCCATGGTAGTGACCCTCAAACTTGAGAATCTTGTCCTTCCCTGTGTAACCGCGAGCAACACGAAGGGCAGCCATTGTCGCCTCTGTGCCAGAATTCGCAAACCGCACTTTTTCCGCGCAGGGCACCATCTCGCAAATCCGCTTCGCAACCTCGATCTCCCATGGATTGTCTAGCGCGTACACCAATCCCTTCTCATCTGCTTTGTGAACAGCATCATGGACGCGCTTGTCGCTATGCCCCAAGATCACCGGTCCAAATCCCAGGCGATAATCAATGTACTTGTTTCCATCAACGTCCCAAATATGACTGCCAACAGCTTTTTCCGCGAAGATCGCGCATGGCATGTCTGTCGGGCACACCCCTCGCCAGAGCCTCGGACTCGAGTTTGCGCCCGCTGGCAGATACTTCTCAGCCTCTTTGAACAGTTTCAATGAACGGCGCATCTGAAACTTCTTTGTCATTTCTGATCACAAGCTCCTTGTCGCATTAATATACTGTTCGATTTGCTGCCGTATTTCTTCTGCGGCAAGATTTGTCATCTCGAACACAAAGACGGTTGTACTAAGGTTTGTCATGTTGGTAAAGCTTTCGCCGCTGGACACGTAATTGAATGTCCAGCGCTTTGCTCCTGACGCAGCGACGCGATCAAACCTGCCGAATTGCTGGAGATTGGCGGTCTTTCGGGTATACACCTGCTGTTCCGCATAGATCGTTGGACTTGCCAGAGCGTTTTTGATGCCCTGCTCAATGGCTGCATCAGCTTCTGCTTCGGTTGCTGGCGCATACGTCACGCGTAATACGGGTCGTTTGCTGACATCGGCGTCATTGGCAGCGCTGATGTGCTGTGGCGTACTGCCTGTTCCGTCTTCTGGCGTTGTATGGAAGCCGAGACCCCACCATGTCTGCGTCAAGCGTTTATCGAAAAGGTTGGCAGTCGCATTCGTGAGGTTGAAACTTTGGAAGCCGACACTATTGACGACGGCATGGAGCAGCTCTGTTCCGTTTGCCATATCAGCGTAGTAATTCTGGTTCCCGGAGTTTGTATCAAGATACGTCGTTGAGTTGCCGTCCATGGTCTTGATGTAAACATTCTCGTTCTTGCTGTCAGCAGCCTTCGTGAAATACAGCGTGAGATTGATATCTTGGAGAGTAGCATTCTTAGGTAGTGTTTGAGTGTTCCATTCGATAACACCCCGATACAGCGACAAACCGGCAATGAGAAAGCTGTCGTCGCCTGCTTTGATGGGCAAACCAACGCCGGAGCGATAGCGCGTATAGGTATTCGAGTCGCCATTATAGGAGACAAAGCCATCAAAGATGACGCTCGTAGTCGTGAAGGTGATGGTAGGATCAATCACAACCGGATAGGTCGCATTCCGCAAAAACCTGATGGGAACCTTGAGCTGGAAACTATTGCCGTTGGTTGTATGCACGAGTTTGGTAAGCCGTCCTGCAGCGTCATGCGCGTAGAGGTTTTCAAGGACAAACTGTGGCGCATTGTTGTCAGAGAAGAGTACCCTACTTCCTTGGTTTGTTATAGAGAAGTCAGAGCTTAATGTAAAATCAATACGAACATCGCTTTGTTCTGGCAAGGCGCTAAAGACATTCTGATTGAGGATGAACTCTTCTTTCAGGCCAGCCCACGTGTAGGTGTAGCGGATATCAAGAAGCTCGGGAAGAACATTCGCATAGGTGATGGTATTGCCGCTTACTTGCGCCGAAGCAGCTGTCAATGGGAGTGACGTACTCGTCACGAATGCGAGTGGTCTAAAATCAATATTCCGGTTGTTTCTCGTTATTTTTACGGTATCGAGGGTTTGTTTGGCGTGAACCTGAAAGGAATTCTGATCCACACAGAATGCATACCCGGGAGCACAGTTCTGCGTTCTGAAGTTTTCATCGATGAGCTCAAATTGATTGAGGCTGGTACGATAGTACTTTTGGTAGCTATAGATGGTCTGAACGCAGACACCTGTTGTACAGGTTTGTTCAGAGAATTCATCGAGAACGGCCGCGTTACTCGTAAACGCGAGAAGCGCCAGCCAGAAAATGACTAATAAGAATCTATGTTGCATAAGCATCACCTCGGTTTTGAATCGTTTCATCAGGTTGCGTAAAGAGCCCTGGGAATGGATCATAGTACCTTGCTCCGAAGTAGTACAAGCCTGTTTGATCGTCTAATTCTTTTGATGTATAGAGGAACTCGCTGGTTTTTCCGCCCTCAATGACTTCGCCATAAGGCTCGTAGGTTGTTTCTTCTACGATGCCGCCACTTTCATTCGTCACTAAATCTGTACTTCCTAAGATGTCGGGATGGTAGAAGTACTTGCGGCCGTCAGGATCTGAATGACCGTCGAGGTCGAGGAAGGAAGCGGAGACTAAAGAGGGGGTGGATAGTAAGAAAACCAACAAAATGGTTAAAGCTATCCGAATGTTCCCTTTGAGTATTCTTCGCCAGGATATTGTTGCTGGATTCATTTTCTATTCACAAATTGAAATGTGTTAATAATGGAATCAACTAATCTAACCCCCACTTGTTTATCTTCTTCTTTGCAGTTGTAAGTTATAAACGCAATAGTCTCATTACTACATGCTATTAGAATTTTCCAAAATCGATTGGCTTGAATAAAATTAATTATTGCGCCTGTGTATCCATCTTTTTGTACATATTTAATTTTAACATTCTTAATAGTTTCTCTACTCGTTATTTTTTTGATTTCTGATTCTCAGATCGTGCTTGTGTTTGTATTCCCACATTTTTTGGTGTAGGTAGATATCTGTATAACACCAAAACCATCAGGGTTGTACAATAAGTAGAGGTAATCTTTAATCTCAACTTTCCAATCTCTAGGAAGGCTTATAGTAAACATATCAGTCTTGTACTTTTCTCCCTTAGTCTTACTCATCTAGCACTCCTCTTTTGTTTATAGGTTTTTACTCTAGTTCTCCATTCTCCACCGTAGACACCTTTTGCAGCTTGTTGGTATCTTTGAAGTTGTTTTTCTCCTCTTTCAACAGCAGATTGTGTCTTGGGTTTTAACTCGTAAATTACTCTTTTGCTGGGATCAAACGCGTCTGGCCGTAAACGTGTGCCCTGGATAGCTTTATTTGTGACCATCCCCTTTTCACCCATCTGTTGATAGAACTTTTGATGTTCTGACATACCCAGTTCGATTGCTTCTCGCACTTTTGGATTTGCAGCCCCTCTTAAGTTAGTCGCTTCTTGAGCAGTTTTTGCTGTTTGAGCAATGTCTCCAGCTTTTTCAGCAGCTTTCCCAACGTCCTTCACATCATCAGCTTTACCTAATACTTTTACACCTTC
>CAYJXL010000066.1:0-5526 GCA_964374125.1 Candidatus Woesearchaeota archaeon
GCATAAAGAGCAAGGATAAAAAGCTATCACCCATTAACTTCCTCGGTCTACTCTTCCCACCCTATAGAGAGTTCCATCAGGAATAAAACTCACAAAAAGACGAATACCTAACAGTTGGGTGCAATGTCCGGAAGCATGGAGCAAAAGCTTATTATCTCAGGGCGACATGGTGAATGCTACAGAAGCATTTATATGTAGTGCGCGTCTGCAGATTTATGCCTCCAAAAGTCCTCGTCGGCTGCCCAACAGCGATCTACAAGGAATATTGCCTCGATGAATACGCAAGGGCAGTCACTTCCTTGCGCTACGGCAACTACGACATCATGGTCGTTGACAACTCAGAGACCGATGAATACAAGCAGAAAATTGAAGAGTCTCTCAGTCGTTCTAATAAGAACAACATCAGCATAACAGTCGTGAAGGACAAGTTTCTCGAACGAGCAAAGGATCGCATTGTCCATAGTCGCAACCTCGTGCGCGAACATGCGATCAAGAGCAAATATGATTATTTCTTAAGTTTAGAACAAGATGTCATCCCGCCGTCAGACGTCATCGAGCAATTGCTCACCCATCAGAAGCACGTAACTTCAGGATTGTATTTCACCGAATACGACTACAATAATGAAAAGGTCGTGCAGCCATTAGTGTGGCTGAAAGATGCGACAGGCAAGCTGCAGTTTGTCAATCAAATCCAGCTTGAACAACCTCGCCTGCTAAGGGTTCACGCCTCTGGCCTCGGCTGTGTGCTGGTCAAGCGTACTATCTTGGAGCAGTTTCCTTTTCGCCTCTTCGACGACAGGTCAACGTACGACGACATGCCCTTCTATTACGATCTGTTTATGCGCAAGATCCCAGTCTTCCTCGACACGGGTGTCAAATGCAAGCATTTCATCAAAGGGATGAACTGGGATGTTCTTAAGGAATGATTTATAAATCGTAGAAAGCCCGTTGCGCACATGAACCAAGACGCAAAGATCATCGTTGTTCTCGCCAGCATACTTGTCATCGTTGCAGCAGGCATTTACATCATATTCAAGGTGCAGCAGGAAAAGATCGAGGAGGTGGCGTTCGATTATAATGGCTTTAATTTCAGAAAGACCGCGAAAGGTTACAAGGTGGAAATCTTCATCAACCAGAACAAGAACCCGAGCTATTTCACCATTCGAAGCGATCCTCGCGAACTCGCCAAGATACCCGTGGACATTGACGTTAGCGCACTGAAAGAGAAAAAGCAGGTTTACGCAGTCATCGATCCCGACGAGAATCTTACTGGCGTTACTGTCATGGCTGTTCTTGAGCTTGAAAACGTTGTCGAGAATCAATTCCTTTACAATATACCGCTCAATAGTGCATTCATCCGCGAACATCCAGAAAAAAAAATGGAAGTCAAGACATGCAGGGATGCAAATGAAACTGTTGCCATTGTTTGGTTCCGCCTCGGAGAAGCAACGCGGGTCGCTTATGAAGGTGACTGCATCGTGATAGAAGCGCCTGTCGAAGATGACCTCATAAAAGCCGCAAATCGCTTGACATTGACAATGCTCGGAGTGATACCGAAATGAAAGGACCTCTGGATGAAGAACTCTATAGCATTCTTGCGTGCCCTCGGTGCAAGGGCGGCGTGAGCTACAACCGTGAAAAGACCGCGCTCATGTGCAAGAAATGCAAAAAGACGTATGAGATCAAGGAAGGCATTCCGATCATGCTTGCAGATTGAGCGCTTTTTTATACGTCGGTAGGCCGTCAACTGCGTAGAATGGGTTCTTGGAGTCATCGTCAAGTTCCGCTCGATGCTTCAAGATATAGTGGCTCCAGAAGATTTCGCGCTCTGCCAAGTTCAAGCGTCGGTAGCGCACATGCCCTGAAGAATCAACAAACGCCCGTAGTGTTTGTTCCCGCAGCCGTCGATCGATCTCTAAGGTCTTGGGTTTCGGAATGGCAAATGGCTGCAGCGGAAAGCGCCCGGTCTCGCATCTGATCTGCCTGCTCACCTCGAAATACGCGGCAATTGCGTGATGGCAGAAGATTGTTGATTCTGGCTGCTTGAACGTCAACTCCAGGTAATGCTGAAGCTGGCACCCTCGAGGCAGGCCGTCAGTAGTTTTTGCAAGGCCATGATCTGCAACATTCAACCGCCGTACAACATTCACGCGTTCAGGATCAGGATCTCGAGCGACCGCAGGAACACCAGTCAGTTGCAAGGGGTGTCTGCCTTCACGCGAGCAGGATGGAACTTCCACATCATACGTCCAGCCAACAGCCGGTGATTCAGCATGGCTGTGATAGCCCTTCCTGGCGCGATCGTTTCTTCCATGGACAATAATCTTGTCCTCCCTCTGATGAGACCAAAAGCAGTATCCATACAACCGAAAACCATGGATGCTGGTATCCATAAAAACTCTGCGCCGCGCCTGGAAGTTCGGCGTAAACCACTCGTATCCTGCGTGAAACCCATTTGTCATTTGTTTGAACGCGTCATCTCTCGTTCGTCGTGGTCCATGCACCTTGCCGTGAATGACGCCTTCTCGTACAGCTTCCAGCGACCGGGGATACTCCAGTCGTACAGCATTGCCGCGCTTCAGGAAATTCTGTGCGCTGTAGCATTCAACAGGAATGATCCTTTCTGTGAGCACGGCAACATCGGACGTCGCAAGACCTTCAACAATGTCAACGAGATCTTTCGCAGTGTCGATATAGACATGCCTTCTTCCGTCCCGAACTTCTTTGACAGTCGGTTGCCTGAAATAAGCGAGTCGATCAAGGGTCATGCAAATAATGAAGGGCGAAAGCCTTTTAACCTTTGTTATAAAAAATTCAGGGCTGGCTAAAATATGTTCTATGCGCTTTCTACTAAGTTTAACATGTCAATATTCGTGAATATCTTACATCTTTTCTGTTCCTGAAAGTCTGAATCATGTGTCCAGATTCCTGCCGCTTTCATGTGAATACAAGCTGCGAGATACGACACGTCTTTTGGGTCTTTTATATAGGTTTTAACTTCATTTATGAATTTCATTCTCGATATGCTCTGGAGCAAAGAATTCAAAATTTTTATCGAACAAAATTCCCCTTGTGGTGCTACCTTTTATTAATGCTGCAATTACCCTGTTACTGTCTATTATGACCTTCATTTAATAAGACCATGTTTCTTTGCGATTCCTATATTTACTTTCCTACCTATTTCTAGAGCATCTTTTTCTGTTAATTTGCTCTTTGATAATATCTTATCCATCAGTTCCAACTTTCTTGCTTGGTTCCACAACGCCTGTCTAGCTACTTCGCTCCACTTTATTTCATTGTGCTTTCGTATAATATCGTGCAAATCTTCAGGTATAGCTAGGGTCATATTCGTCATTTTAATCATCTAAGTAAGATAAGTATATATACTTATTTAAACATTTCGGTCGCTCGCCCCCGAACTCTTCCTCCCCACACTTCCAGTCACGAAGGGAGACAACAAGTGTCAATGCCCGTTCATGAAGATGTGCTGCTGTATTCCGGAATATGCTGCATAGATGCCAAGCGCAATGATAACGAACATGCCGCCAAAGTAAACAACGTCCATCAGTCGATACTTTCGGTTTTTTTCTACAAGCGATGGTAGCAAGAACAGAACTACGAAAGCAACCGCAGGTCCAAGGATCATGCCAATCATGCCTATGAGATTCTCCAGCCCATACAGCCAGTAGTACAGCCATGGCGGTTTCGTGATCTCAACATGCGCAAGAGGTGGCCCAAATAGCGGCGCCGGACTGACGACGCTCAAGACAATGATTGCCATCAAAATCAACGTGCTATAGAACGCGCTTTTCTTCCATCGCGATACTGCTTTTGCATACACATTCTGCAGCAGCACATGCAGGGGCACAAGAAAAAGCATTGCCACTGGCAGGAGGAAGATATGTATGACAAACAGTCGCATGACTGCCAAAGGACCAGTGAAGAAATCCGCAATCGCCTTGCCGCCAGGAACTAATGCGACAGCTGCCATGAAGTGTGCAAACGCTTCGTACCCTTCCTGGTCAATCTTCAGCATCGTTCCAGTCAGCAATGACGCCAACGCCAGCGCCAACAACGTCAAGCCAATGTAGTAATTCCATTTCTTCGCGTGCAAATTCGCTCGCGTAATGACAACGCGCGTCGCATGCAGCAGCATGATGAACACAAAAATCTCCGCAGTCCACAGGTGAAAGTTGCGGATGAACCAACCGACAGGCGATTTCGTGATGTCAACAACGCTCTGGTGCGCGTCTAAAGGATGCGCGGAAAAGAACAGCGCAAGATACGCCCCGCTCAGTATCAAGAAGAAAAACAGGATCCCGGTGACGCTGCCGAGCGTGTAATAGTCAAATCGTTGAAGGAGATTTCGAAGCTTCGTTAGCGTCGCTGACGAACCATGGTAAAATGCGAAGAACACGGCAAGGACAAAAATGCCAAGCAGGATGATCTTGTACGCCTCGAAATGCGCTCGCTCTTGCGCCTCAGCAGAACGCTTCTCCTTCAAGGCGCGAAACGTCGCATCAGAAATATCCTGAACGCGTTCGACGCCAATCGTCGTGATAAAGTGCTCTTCCTTATGCTCTTCCTCCTCATGCGCCAGAACGAGGGGAAACACAAGAAACAAAGACAGGACAACGACAATGTATCGAACACCTCTCATGCTACAAGCACAGAAAAGAGCCTATTTAAGTTTTTCTTGGGACGTGAGCCAGCGAACAAGCGTTGGAATCAACTGCGGATCATCCCCAAACAAGTCAGTGCCATGCGACGTAGTCTCGTATATCTTGATCTCATGCGCGCCCTTGACACTGCTCGCGATTTGTTCTGCCATTGCATCCGCGCTTCCGCCGGCCCGTGCATCTCTGGTGCTTGCGACAAGGAACACCGCTTGATCACTTTGCAATCGCTTCGCCATCGGTTCAGTAACAATGCCTCGATAGTTTGTTCCCGGCGACAATAAAATCGTTTTCTTCACGTCGGGATGTTCTGACTGGTATTGCAGTGCCAAATTCGCCCCGATCGAAGCTCCGGCAATGTACATGGTTGTCACGCCCCGTTCTTTTATATAAGAGCCTGCAGACTCGACATCAAATATAGAGGCTTGATGCTGCTGATCAGTAAACTTCGTGTAGTCCAGCGTGCGTCCATCGTGCCCTACGCTCTCGCCATGGCCTCGCAGGTCAATTGCGAGCACCGACATGCCTTCGCGGCTGAGTGCTTCCGCAAATTCGTTCCAGCTCTCCTTTGTTGCAGGCATCATGTGCAACAACAAAACGCCTGTCGAAGAGCCTTGCCAGTAATTGCCGACAATTGTCGCGCCATCTTCCGTCTGAAATGATATTTTTTCCATCGCAATATCTTCTTGATTGTTCATTGCACAACCACTAAAGATCAGCAGGCACAGAATGAGTGCCAGTCGTAATCTCATAAGATAAAAACGCTCACTGTATTTAAATAGTTTCCTTTGAAGGTAGACCGTGTAACTTAACGGGTGATTTCTCTTGTTTTCAAGAGAGATCCCTCTAT
>CAYJXL010000067.1:0-5286 GCA_964374125.1 Candidatus Woesearchaeota archaeon
TTCCCATGATCGAAGAGGTAGAAGATTACTTTAAGGATTTTTGGGATGAAGCCGCATCAACTGTTGTTCTGCACAGAGACGAAATGTTTTTAAGAAGAGAATACATAAATATATGATGGGAATTGAGGAACAACATACTGTACGTTACCGCATCTTTCTTGGTCTCGCGCCGCTTGCACGAGATCTTGAGGGCATTCTTGGCCTATCGTCCAATGACTTTTCTGCATTGTGCGCCAGCAGCTTGCGGTCGCAGAATGGACGGGAAGATGGATATCAACCAAAGTGTGGGAACTGCCATAGGTCAGTAGACGGTGAGTATCGGCGCTACCGCGGTTGGTATCTTCATAATGGAGAGTGCTTTCGGAAGATGTACACATACGATCGAAATGCGCTGCATGATCTTGAGCGACAATTCTTTGATCGCGTGGCAGCTCTCGATAAGGACCGAACGAAAAGTTTATAAAGAAGCTGCTGCTACGTGAGGAGTAGTTTTCTAGGTGTCAGTGATGGACAGCTTACAAGAACACGTAAAAAAGGGAACAACAACAATAGGAATCAAGTGCGTTGACGGCATTGTTCTCGCAGCAGACAAACGGGTTACGCTAGGCGGAAGAATCATTGCGAACAAGCGTTTTGACAAGGTGTTCCCGCTTACAGACACCATTGCATTGACGATTGCGGGCTCAGTCTCTGATGCGCAGCTCATTACGAAGCTGCTCAGGGCAGAACTCAAACTGAAAAAGATACGAACGGGGAAGGACGCGACAGTGAAAGAGGTTGCGAACCTGCTCGGCACGATTGTCTACCAGAACATTCGCAAATTCAGCCCGTTCTTGGGCATCACAGGCTTTTTGATTGGCGGCGTTGACGATATTGGGTTTCATCTCTATGACATTGGCATTGATGGCAGCGTGCTTGAGCACGACAATTACGTGACTGACGGCAGCGGTTTCATGATGGCATATGGTGTTTTTGATACACTGTACAAGCCAGACATTAAGGTAGTTGACGGCGTGAAGCTTGCGGTGAAGGCAGTGAATGCAGCGATCCAGAGAGATACTGCGACTGGCGATGCCATTGATGTCTACACGGTGACCAAGCAGGGCACCAAAAAGGCGCTGACAAAAGAACTTGAGACAAATATTACTGCATAGTTTCTGACTTCAGCATGAAGTTTTATTGACCATGACGAAGATACTTGACGAGGTACTAGAGCGCATACCGAATAGCGCGAAGAATGTTTCTGATGCCTGCTTTGAAGGCGCGAACATTATTCTGTATACAAAGAATGCTGAGTTCTTCTTGAACCAGGGCACAACTATTCGGGACATTGTCGGCCAGATCAAGAAGCGCATTGAACTGAGGCCGGATCCGAGCATCTGCATGGAACTCGAGAAGGCACAGGAGATGATCGAAAAGATCGTGCCGAAGGACGCAGGACTGACAAGCGTGAAATTTGATCCGCAGCGCTCGATTGTGACTCTCGAGGCAGAGAAGCCTGGCATTGCGATTGGAAAGCAGGGCGATGTCCTGAAGGAGGTCAAACGACAGACGCTGTGGGTGCCAATGGTCGAGCGGACTCCGCCGTTGAAATCGCAGATCATTGAAAACATTCGTTCTGTTCTGTTTGAGAACAATGACTACCGCAAAAAGTTCCTGAACAGGGTCGGGCATCGCATTTACGACGACTGGAAGCAGGGGGTGAAGAGCGACTGGATACGCGTGACCATGCTCGGCGCGGGACGCCAAGTTGGGCGAAGCTGCATTTTATTGCAGACACCGGAGAGCAGGATATTGCTCGATTGCGGGATTGATGTTTCTGCACAGGACCAGAGCGCCTATCCAATCCTGGATTGTCCGGAATTCAAGATCGAGGAACTGGACGCTATCGTGCTCAGCCACTCACACATGGACCACAGCGGCGCTATTCCCTTCCTGTATCGCATGGGGTATCGCGGACCTGTGTACTGCACAGCGCCGACGAGAGACGTGACAGCGTTATTGGCCTTGGACTACATCGGCGTTTCATTCAAGCAGGCGAAGAAGATGCCATTTGAGATTGATGACGTCAAGGAGATGGTGAAACATACTATTACGCTAGACTGGGAAGAAGTGACAGACATCACGCCAGATGTGCGATTGACTCTGTATAACTCAGGGCACGTCCTTGGGAGTAGCATGTGCCATCTTCATATAGGGAACTCCTTGCACAATTTATTGTACAGCGGAGACTATAAGTTTATCCGAACAAGAACACTCGAACCAGCAGTTACCAGCTTTCCCCGCCTGGAGACCGTTATCACAGAAGCAACATACGGCGGAAAAGACGACATTCTCGGTTCGCGACATGACGCAGAGGCAGAGATGATGCGCGTGATCAAGACGACAGTTGGGCGCGGCGGCAAGGTGCTGATTCCTGTTCTGGGTGTTGGACGCGCGCAAGAGATCATGCTGATTGTTGAGGAAGCAATCCGCACCGGACAGATTCCCAAATTCCCCGTGTATGTGCAGGGCATGGTCTGGGATGTGACTGCGATTCATACAGCGTACCCTGACTTCTTGAATAATGTCCTCAAACGAGAGATTTTCCACAAGGACCAGAATCCGTTCTTAAGCGACATCTTTACAAAGATTACGAGCAGGAAGGAGCAGGACCAGATCATCGAGGAAAGCGGCCCGGGCATCATTATTGCGACCGCAGGGATGTTGAATGCTGGCGCGTCATTAGAATACTTCAAGCGACTTGCAGACAATCCGAAGCATGCGATAATCTTTGTTACATACCAGGGCGAGGGCACGCTCGGACGAAGGGTGCAGCGAGGGGAGAAGGAGATCCAATTAAACATGGGCGACAGGCCGGAAGTGATCAAGGTCAAGATGGATGTGCACAGCATTACATCATTGTCCGGCCATGCTGGAAGAAATGAGCTCATGCGATTCATACAGTGTCTGAATCCAAAGCCGAAGCGGATTATTACGAACCATGGGGAGGCGTCGAAGTGCGTTGACTTAGCTTCAAGTTTGCATAAGTTTTATCACATCGAGACGATTGCGCCGAAGAACCTGGAAACGATACGGCTGCGATAGTTAGCGCCAGAGGTTATTTCGAAGCCTGCTTTTTCTTAACTTCCTTCTCTTTAACAATTTATTTTGCTTGCGATTCATCCTCGTTCTTTTCTCAAGTAGTTCGCTATTGCTGTATGCACAACTTCTTTTGTGGATGTTCTTGATCTTTTTAAAGTCGCTGAACCAGTCTCTGAAACCATCCCTGTAATCTGCCCAGTCATCATAGAACTCATGAACAAATAAGCTATACTCTTCTAAATCCTTCTTGGCAACAGTAGCTCTCGGCGTAACGTAACCGCTGTGCCTTCTGTCTTTTTTTGTTGTCATCTGATACCTCCGAACGTCCGTTACTTCAGCTACGCGCCAGGCAACTGAAATAGCCGCTCTTCATAGAGCGGGACGTTCTTCTAGTATCGGGTGTTTTTCATCATGATGTTATTCTTTATTTTCATTATTAAATAGTTTTTGGATCGCGGCCGCAGAGCATAAACGAGGTTGAGGTGAGAAACGAAGTGACGAGAGTTCAGGCCGAGCGATCGAAAGTCTTATATACCAATTGATATCATTTAATAGCAAGTGATATAAATGGACATTTCAAGGTACGAACTTGAGATCAAACATCATGCGTTCAAACGAGCGATGGAACGAGGAATTCATCCTGACATGATCGAAGAAACGCTGCTAAAAGGTAAAATGGAAAGGTACGGAAAGCGTGGGGTAAAATTCACTAACAAAGGCGCGAAAAGAACAATCATTTGCGTGGGGGAATTAATCGGAACAAAACTTAAGATATTTACAGTTGAGGAGGGCAATTAAAATGAAACGATGTTCAGAATGTAGTGGAGAAATGCAAGAATTAAAAGCAAGAACACCTGAAGAAGTGGAGTATTCTTACTATAGGTGCAAAAAATGCGGGGAAGAGCTTGTAGATATGAAGCAACTGCACGAAGTAGCAGAACAGTATGTAACATTAAAAAAGTATCAAGTGAAATTGTCAAAATGGGGGCTAAGCTTGGGGTTGAGAATACCCAAAGAATTGGTCGAGAGATATCGTTTGAAGGATGAAGAAGAAGTAGCTATGATACCTGAAAAAAATGGAATTCGAATTGTACCTTCTTAGCGAGCCCAAGAATTTCTGCTAACATACGCAGTTTCAAGAAGTCGCCACAAAAAATATTTATCAGATAAGTGGCGATTTTGGTGAACGAAGTGAACCCTGAAACTGCTGTTCTATGAGTCGAAGTTAAGTGAGACCGAGCAAATTGAAAATTTGCGAAGCGCTAAGTTTTGGTGCAGAAGATTTATAAGTAGTTTTTATGGTGTGCTTTGCATGACGAGGCTTTTCGAAGTTAAAGACAAATCCAGTAGAACGATCTATCTGTCAAATGAACGATGGAAACACATCACGACTAGGCACCCCGAAGTGACCGATATAGAAGAAATTCGAGAAGCAGTTCTGAATCCTTTGGTGATCAAGCAAGATAGATTTGATGAATCCCTGAAGTACTATTATCGTTTTAATAAGCCTAAAAAGAAATATCTGATGGTTGCAGATAGGCTTTAAACGGCGAAGGGTTTATATTAACAAGCGTTTATACTAAGGTAATAAGAAAATGAAAGATAAGATGAATGTTTACTATGACGACGAAGGGGATTTGTTAGAAATTCAGATAGGTGAACCTACACCCTCTTATTATGAAGAGATAAGTGATGGTGTTTTTGAGCGAATTGATGAGAAGACACATAAGGTAAGGGGTTTCGCTATTTTTAGTTTCAGGAAGAGAATGACAGAAAAGAAGGATATTAATGTACCACTTCCGGTCAGAGTCCAACTGGTTTCTTAGCGCCAAAACTTAATGGCATAGAACGTATCGTATGTGTGTTAGTTGCCCTCGAATACTTGGAGAGGTCGAGTTTTAGTGCAACGATGCCGAAGGCAAAAACTTGAAGTTGAGGCTGAGTTTTTTAATAAAAATTCTTGCGTAGCAAGGCAATACTTCGGGTTGGGGTGGGTCGCCGTCGCCGATTTTTCATCTTTCAGATAATGTCAAGATATGGATTTTTTCGGTTTTGTACAAATACTATAATAGGTTCTGGGTAGTTTTTTGTGTCTGTGCTTTTACATTCAATTGTAGCATTAATTACATTTGGGGTTCCATTTGGATGATAGAGAACTTTGAATAACCCACCACAAAGTCTATATGGAAGTTGATGTTCTCT
>CAYJXL010000068.1:0-4798 GCA_964374125.1 Candidatus Woesearchaeota archaeon
AGAGCATAAAGAGCAAGGATAAAAAGCTATCACCCATTAACTTCCTCAGTCTATGCTGGCTATGGTCAGAGAAATGAAGCTGTTGGCAAAGGGAAAACGCGGAATTGTGCACCAAGTAGCCTACAAGGGAAAGCCGGCAATCTGCAAGGAAAAGCGTCAGGAAAGCGCAGCCATCAACGCGATGGAGAATGAAGCGCGTTGGTTAAAGATGCTCAACAAGTATCTTATTGGGCCAAAGTTCTATGGCTATAAAGATGGAAAGCTGATCATGGAGTATGTGAAAGGTCAACCAATCCTCGAGTGGCTTGATAACCATAAAAATGACCGGAAGTTGATACAGAACGTCATGAAAAATGTTCTTCAGCAATGTTTTCGTATGGATCAATTGCAGGTAGAGAAAAAAGAGATGCATCGTCCGGTGAAGCACATAATCATCAGGAACAACAAGCCTGTCTTGATAGACTTCGAGCGCTGCCGGAAGACGTTAAAGCCATCGAACGTCACCCAATGCTGCCAGTTTTTGAAAAGGTTGAACTTGATTCGGTTTGATCATGAACTTCTTAAAGCGTACCGTCGCGAAATGAGCGAGCGAACGTTTCGTCGTCTTTTGGCATGTCTCTGAACTTTTTTTGTTAGTCCGCAAGCAGGTGCTCTTTCTGCACGAATAAGCTTCTCACAAACCAGTACATCGCATAGAGCTCAAATGCGAAGGGAAAGTAGCCAAAATAGCCGAGGAGGGGCATCTCAAATATCTTAAAGAAACCGATAAATGGCACATCATAGCTCCATTTAGGTATCGCCCAGTAATTCCAGAACTCCCAGAAGAATCCAAGAATAATTCCTGCGAGCAGCAGCGAAAGTGGTATCGCAAGCCTCTTGTCTTTTAGATGTTTGATAACACTCGGTTGTTTATGCACGTAGTTTATTGGATCAAGTATGAAGAAAAAGCTCAGCCAGACCAGTGGAAATGCAAATCTAGGAAGTAGTATTGAAGCAACAAAGCAAAAGATTCCAATTCCAATCATGCAATGCAAAAACTTCGGAGTAATTTTATGTTTCTTGTGCAGCTTCTTTCTCTCAAACAGACGCACCGATCGAATCAATTCAACAGTCTCAAAGAATGCAGGCAACACTGTTGAAAAAGATATAGAACTAAATAAATTAGCATAGCTGCCAAGCCCACTAAGCCCGGAATATCTCCAGTTTCCAACAGACAGGTTCATGAACTCAAAAACCCACCAGAACAGCATCGATATGAAGATCATCCCAAGAAACTGTGGAAACCTCTTGCTGATCAATGAGTCCTTCCTGAGCTTGTATATCAATGCATCAATGACAAGTATGTACCCATACCATACTATCGGAAAATACCAGTTCGCAAACGGCTGAATCTTTAAGAAGAAATTAGCTTCAACAAATAAGATCATCAGCACCCCTAGCAACCCATACCACCTAAACATAAAACGAATACAAAGAATGGGATTTTAAGCTTATCTGCAACGCAGAACTCTCATCTGCTTTAGCCCTGAGATGAATGCGCCGCCAATATTACTCTTCAATTATTCAACCCCACGCAGAAGGTATTTATAAGCGTGATTCTCTGTTGACCTGATGTTACGAACGTACAAGTTCCGCCTGTATCCAACCAAGCCGCAAGAAGAACGCCTTCTCTGGATGTTAGAACAGTGCCGTTTCACCTACAACAAGCTTCTTGAAGGTCTGCAACAACAAGATAAGCCTGATCAAAATGAGCTTCAGCACTCGCTGCTGGCGCTGAAAGAGCAATATCCAATGCTGAAGAATGTGTACTCGAAAGTGCTCCAGCATGAGAACTATCGCCTGTTCTCAAATCTTCGTTCATTAGCCCAACGGAAAAAGAATGGCAAGAAGGTCGGCAGATTGAGGTTCAAGAACAGGCACGCATTCAAGACCTTCACGTACAACCAGAGCGGGTTCAAGATCATCAAGAATGACTTGAGATACGACAAGCTTCACTTGGCGAAGATTGACGACATTCCCTTCATCATGCATCGTGACATGAAGGGAATTATCAAGCAAGTGACGATCAAGCATTATCCTTCTGGCAAGTGGTTCGCTCTCATCGCTGCAGAGGAACGAACAACAGTGTTACCAACCACAAACACAAGAGCAGTTGGCATCGATCTCGGTCTCATGAACTACGTCGCTGACAGCGACGGCCATCGCGTGAGCCATCCAAAGCGCCTGGAACGTTCATTGCTGAAGCTACGGAAAGCGCAACGACAGCTTTCGAGGAAACAGAAGCGCTCAAAGAACCGTGGGAAGCAGCGCATCATGGTCGCGCGCGTCCATGAAAAAGTGATCAACCAGCGAAATGACTTCCTGCACAAGCTTTTACGATATTACGTCAATGCCTACGGCCTGATTGCTGTCGAAGATCTTAATATCAAGGGACTCGTCAAATTATCCTACAATGCACGAAACATGATGGATGCGTCATGGTCAAGGTTCGTCCAGATGCTGTGCTGCAAGGCTGCAAGCGCTGGCTGCACAGTTGTGAAGGTCGAGCCAAGAGGAACAACACAGCAGTGTTCGAATTGCGGAACGATCGTTCCGAAGAGACTCTGGGATCGCATGCATAGCTGTGCCTGTGGATTCCAGGCTGATCGAGACTATAATGCCTCTCTCAACATCCTTAAGAGAGCGCTAGGGCAGGAACTGCCCGAAGTCACGCCTGCGGAGATCAGAACCAAGGTTCCGATACCTCCTTCTTTTGGAGCGGAACAAGTCCGGTCGTTGAAGCAGGACGCTCAGGACTTTAGTCCTGAGTAGTTCACCTATTGAAAAGATCAAAAAAGGAATGGTTTCAAAGCGAAGAAACGAGCTTATCGCCGACATGTTCCAGAGGGTGCATTTTATGGAAAGGTGGGGGCGTGGAATTCGTCTGATCTTGTCTAAGGAGCCTACGACTGATTTTAACATAGTGGCTGGCATTTTTATTACCACGTTCAAGAGGAAGGGGGTAGAAAAGGGGGTAGAAAAACTATCTGAAAATGAGCAAAAGATAATAGAGCTTATAAGCGAAAAACCCGTTATAAGCAAAGCCGAGATGGTGGAAAAAGGGAGATTAAGTAAAAAGACAGTTGAGTATAATGTTGAAAGTTTGAAGAAGAAGGGTATTCTAAAAAGAGTTGGTGGGGCGAAAGGAGGGTATTGGTAAATCTTAGAAAAAAGCTAACTCTTTGCAGTATCCCACATTATTTGAAAAAACTTATCGTAAGATTCTGCCGCTTCTTTTTGATAGAGGATAATTTGGTTGCATATGAATAGGACATTCATAGTATAATCTGAAAGGAACAGAAATATAAGCAGTATGGTCTGGTTCAGTAGCTGTCTACATGGTAGAACATCAAGAATCTTTTTTCACGCGTTTTTTCCTGTCATTCTGGTGCGCCAAGAAGTACTTCCTTTTAGCGTATTGCACAGGATTCTTTATCTTCGCGCAGAGAGTATCAGGATGGCATATCCCTATGCTCTTGTAGTACATCTCGTTCTCGCAGTTCGGAGGCAGTATCTTCTGGCTTTGCTTCTTATGCCAGCTTAGCTGCGAAAGAATATAGCCTTCTTTCAGCTTTTCATAGTTCTTCTCGTTCCATTCCAGTAAGATCTTCTCAATCTCATCATATGGATATTGCAGGCTCGTGAAGAAATTAATCAAAATGAACACCGCTCGCTTCCTTCCATCAGAGTCTAAGCCCTTTAAGCAGTAGTCCTTTATACAGGGAGGAAAGTAGACATCAGGCATTTTGAAGTCAAGTTCCTTGTACTCTTGTTTCTTCTCTTCCCGGGGTATCGCAGGCAGCTTCTTAACCGCGTCTAGAGCATCAACGATCAGCATCATCGCCTCAGGTTCCGAAGGCTTTTGTAAAAAAGAAGTCGTAACCGCAACCTGATTGATCTTTGCAGACGAAAGCTGAAACGTTCGTACAGCATCAGGTTCAATGGGGATGCTCACCAGTCCGGACTTCTCATTAATCGAATAAGGCATCCTGAACATGTGCCGCGAAGAAATCAGCACCGTGTCAATGCCGACAACAGCATACGGGTCAAACGCTCCTTCTTTCAGAATATCCTTCTCCGCGAGTCCGGTTGCTTTTACAATCTCCTCAACGCTTGTTGACGACAAGAGTTCAGCAGTCAGTTGCTCTTTCATGCGCTCTTTCAAGTGTGCTGCAATCGCCCGCGGCGTTTCAGGAAACAAGTCTTTAATTTTCTGGTTATTAATGTGATCGGGAAAAGACTCAAAGGGGATGCAGAGATGAAACCCACGATTGCCAGAGAACTTGACGCCAAGCGAGTGAATGTTGTAAAATCTGAGGATGTCGATGATGATGCTTGTTGCAATCTTTGCAAACCCAAGGAACTTTGTGTCAATGTCAATGACGCAGTCAAACCCCGCGCGCAGTTCATCCAGTTGCTTCTTCGACATAGAGGGCCTCAGGAGCAGGGGATCAGACCATCGCTCCTCCGACATGTGAAATGACGTCGCTCCCTGCCGTGCAAGCTCAAGAACGTCGTTCTCATACTGCAGAATATCAGGCCGCTTCCCAAACCCGCCCTCGCCATATTGGACCGCAATCTCCCGCTGGTGCGCAAGCGCAACCATCGCGCGCTGGACGTCTTTCCTTGAGTAGTATGCAATAACACTGTTTCTGTCAATCATGCCCTCTTGGGGAGCGTCTTGTTTAAGAAACTTGCGGCGCACACAGTATCTCCGAAAGTACGGCGGCAATGCGTGCAGTCTCTGGTTGAGGACTGC
>CAYJXL010000069.1:0-4473 GCA_964374125.1 Candidatus Woesearchaeota archaeon
TTGCACTCCAGCTGCGTCAGAAAGCTGCATTGGTTGCTCAACACGCAGCATCCGCGCTGGCATTGCGGTATGGAACACGCTGGTGAATCAGTCCACGTGCAGTTCCCAGAACGTTCGCAAGTGAACTTCGGTAAATTCTTGAAGCATTTCCCGCTGCCCTGGTCAAACCCACAACCTAACTTGCAAAAGCTCGTCTTGTCGCACGTCGCCGCTGCCTGAATCGCTCCCGGCTTGCATTGGCTCTTCGCCACATACGAGCAATACTCCCCGCTCTCCGTCGTCGAACAGCACACCTTCTGCTCCGGTGCCTGTGCTTTAACATCTCGCGCATTCAAAAGAAACACCGAAAACGTCGCACAGATAACTAGCAAAATCTGAAACAGTGCCTGAATTTTCCTCGTTGCATCAGTTATCATGAGCTCGGCTCGTCTTGTACAAAAAATTGAAACGTGTAATCGCTGTCCTTTGTTTTTAAAATATAGAGTTTGTCAGGATACGGCTTCTTCTTTTCAATAACGTATGCCCCTTTGTGCGCAAGCATGTAGCTCAATTGGTCAAATTCGCCAAACTCAGTCTCCACATCGAGAATGTCTTGGCTTACCTTGTAGAGTCTTCCAAGTGGATAGTCAAAAGTATGAGAGAACGTGTCTTCCTTCACGTTCAGTTGGTCTCTCCGAAGCGTGATCGGCTGCTTCAGCGTCACTGTCACCGCATCCTCTCCAACATCAACAAGCAGATCCTGCTTGCCCGCAGTCAGTTCATACCCCCTTTTCTTGAATTTCCCCAGGTCAACGCACCGCGTCAGTTCAAGCTTGATCGCGTCTGCAAGTTCATGTTGCATCTCCACTCTCGTCAACAGCCGGTTCTGGCACCTGACGTCGTTCGGAATGTCATAGCACAGGTAGCTAACCGGAACATCCTGCTGCAGCCGAAAAGTTCCTCCAGGCGTTTGCAAGTGTCCGCCCTGCAGTCCGATTCTCCGTATCGGCTCATCGCCGGCCTCCTTAATGCAATCCTGAATATGTTCTCGTATCGACTGGAACCTTCCCTCCAGCGCCTGCGGCGTCACCGGCCCGAACGCAAGCTGTCCGCGCAGATAAAGAAAAAGAATCACCAGCGCAACAATTACAATCCCCACGATCACGAACCCTGTCGCCTGACCTCTTTTAAGCATCATTGTTTTGAACCTCTCTCCCTTATATTTTCGTGCAGTTAACGATATAAATAGTTTGCTGTATCAACGGTACACCATTATCGCCTCTGACGTGTTGCCTTCCTCGCCCTTGCATTTGATGTAGTATACGGGACTGTACTCATCCAAGCTGTGTTCTCTGACGTTTAACCCGCTCATCAAGATGCCATCCCCGAAATTGAACGTGGCCTGCGTCTTGCTGTACCGACACGTGCTCGCTCGATCAGTGATGATGGTCAAGCTTGTGCGTGAAGTGGAAAACATGTTAACAATGCGTGGAGCTCCTAACGCCGCCGCAAGCTCAACAGAAAAGCTCAGCGTTGCATTCGCTGCATTGCCCGCTGCATCAGCACAGTCCACTGTATAGATATAGGTGCCAAGCGTCAAATTCAGCGGTTGCGTGTGCGTGCTCGTTCCTGTCTGCACAAACTCAATTCTTCGCGGCACATCAGTTCCAGTAAACCCACATCGCGCTTTTCCTTGCTCCGCTCCGTTCCCGGTGACAACCCTTAAGTTTACGTTTCCGTTCGTCAAAACACCGCTTGGCTCCGCACTCTGAACAGTCAACGGCTTCGTTCCCTTCAAGCTGTAGATATAACTTTGTTGGTTGATATTGTTCGCAAGATCCGCGCATCGAACATAAAATTGGTTGTTCGTGTCATCCCGCAACGGCAATAACGCATCGCAATCAAACGTCTCCAAGTACAGCGGAATGCCCTCGCCAGGTTCATTGCAGAGCATCGTGTTGTTCTCAGGCATCGTCTCGTAATCCTGATCAAGTTTGCTCCAACGGCAAGTGCTCGGCTCATTCAAGTAGAACGTAGCAACAGTTTCGTTGACGCCATACGGCACAAACGCGCCATTCTCAATCGACGTCTCTACAATCGACGGCGCTGTCAAATCTGGCTCCCGCGCAGTGGAAACCTGAATCGTGTATTCATTAAGATTCTTGTTGCCCCTCGTGTCGCTGCATCGCACATAGAACGTATAATCCTTCCCGCCCTGCAGGCTCATCGTCACGTTCTTCTCCTTCTCGTACAGCTCGCTCCCAAAGAACACCGCCATCTCATCATAGCCATTCGTGTGCTTGTCATCAAACTTGCATTGCGCATGTTCATTCAGCTTAACGCCAAACGTAATTCTCGTAAATGCAGGCACCATCGGCGAGATCGCATAGCCAGTCTGGGTCGGGTTCACGATAAATCCTCGTGTCAGTGCTTCGCGCCATGGCTGAATCACCGGCGCATTCACATCATTAGGATTCGTGTCAACGCACGCCACTTGCTTCGTACCCTCATTGATAAACTTACAACCGGCGCCTAGGCTTTTGCACTTGTACTCAGAGCACTCAAACCGCGGATCATCATCGCATTTCTCGCAGTTGCTTCCGCCAGTTGGAGCAACCCACGGCTCGCAGTTGAACCTGTGTGTATATTTCTTCGTGTCTCCGATGCCAAATATCTTAAGAATTGAATGAACAATTAAAGTTACGACCATTACTACGAACGCGATTACAGCGCCTACTGCGCATCCTGCAGGACCGCCTAAACAGCCAACACCTATAGCAGTCATCCCAACACCCCAAGCGCTCGCTAAAGACTTCGAGCTCGCAAAGAACCGCTCTGGAAACGACAAGCCTTTCCCACTGCCTGCAAGCCCGCTCTCCACAAACTGTCGATACGCAGTAGTCAGGTTAACCATAAGAAGAGAACCGCTTTCCTCAAAGAAGCTGAATGGCTCTATAAGGCCACGATCTAATTGTTTTGTTCTCGCGCCTGAAGTGCTCTGTCCACCAGTAGTAAAATCACCGGCAACGTTGTAGTGGCCACCGCAGTCACCTAAGCTCCTGCAATACTTGTCCACCGCAACAGGCCATTCCTTCTCCTCGCATTCACAGTTCGATGCGCATTTCCACCCGCTCAGCGTTTTTCTCCAGTACGATTTGCATGTCATGTCGCCTTTGTCGCAAGCTTCTTTCGCAGTCGTTCCTGTTTCTCCTTCTCTGCTAGAAGAGTCTTCCCAAAATCTCAAGCCTGGTGGAACCACAGGAATGCATTTTCCATTTCCTGCATTGTCAGCCGCCCAAAAGCAGCTCGGATACCGTTCACAACATTGCTTGTTGCCCTTCATATCGTCTTTTTTATTGCACCGAGTAACGCAATCAACGCCGTCATTCTTGACGCAGGAAGCAAAACTAAACTCAACATTGTCAACAAACCCCTGCAAGCACATTTCTTCCCGTAAGTCTTTACAAGGTTCAGTTAATTCCTGTCCATTGACGCACATCCTTCGATAATGTCTCGATCCAACCAAATCGTAACTCGGCCCAACCCTTCCCTCGTACGTGCACCACGATTCGCCATTCTTCCGAAAGCTCCCCATCTGCGGGTCATGCGTGTTCTTCAAAAAGTCCTCGGTGTCTGAACAATGTACAGACTGGCACGATGCTCGTCCATTCCGTTCCTTGCAAATGGTTCCCCTGCCATAATCGCAATCCTCTGCTTTTCCCTCCTTGTTCCCGCAGCTGTCAAACCAGTACACATCGTCCTCACCAGGCACGCAACCTTTCCGTGCTTTCGCTTCGCATTGCCGGCAGTTCAAGCTTGAATCGCTGCAGAAAATATCCTTGTAAAATCCCTGTGTCCCGTCATTCCTTGTCGAACGTGCAGTGCTGCACTCCCCTCTCGTCGTAAACGTGCAGCCTTCTCGTGAAATACAGCATCCCTCCTCCTGTCGTCGGCATTGGTTTACGCAATTCAACTCATCAGTAATGCCCGCTTCAAAACTCGCTTGCGTGTTCAGCGTTCTTGCTCTCACGTTGCAATTGTTCTCATTCGCCAAGAAGCACTGGTTCCCAACCTGACAGCAGCCACGCCGGCACTGCTCAACGCTGCTGCAGCTTCCATCAGCATACGTTCTGTTTGCAGCGCTCAGGCAAGCGCTCACGCCAACGTTGTTGAAGCATTCCCCGCTCGAAGTGTCCCTGCAACAAACTGGTGTGCAAAAAGCAGCCTGGCTGCATCGTCCTGGAAAGATGCCATAATTCGATTCGCACTGCTCTCTCGGCGTATATTGGCAGAACTCCCCGCTTCTCGTCTTCTCGCAGCATACGTTATTCGCCTGCGCGGACGCATCGTTAATAGCAAACAGGTAAACAGAAAAAACGCTTAGCACAATAACAATAATTTGAAACAAAGCCTTGCTCTTCAAAAACCGCATCGTCGTGCCTCTTTTTCCTCAAGAAATCATGCTATCGAGTTATATAAAGATTGCGAGAAAGT
>CAYJXL010000070.1:0-4449 GCA_964374125.1 Candidatus Woesearchaeota archaeon
GCAGTCCTCAACCAGAGACTGCACGCATTGCCGCCGTACTTTCGGAGATACTGCCGACATCGCAAGGTTTATAGACTCCGCTAGATAAATGTTCCTATTCATTTCTCTTAGGGCGAGGCTCTATTGGCTCGCCCTTGGAATTATTCAGAAAACAGATATTTTGAATGTTCCTACAGCGGCCGTTCACCTGGTGGGTCATCGCTGCGCTCAGACTGCGCAGCACTCTCGACCGCTCAGTAGGTAGCTAGTTTCTATAGTTTACTGTATATTGCTTCTGTCAAACAGTCAAGAATCTGCGCTGAGTAGTACAGCGAGACTCTTAGGTTCCTTCTGTCCCGTAGATCACGTCCCAGCCTCTGCTTGCAGCGAAACAGCCTTGTTGCAAGGCTGAAATGCTTTGGACATACTTTTTCCATTTCGAAGATCTCTCGAGCTATGCCTTTTATCATTCCAAACATACTACTTTTTTCGTAGCGGTTGAACAAACCATCAGCGCGCTGTAGCTCAGCAAGGTGTGCCAGTATTTTTTCACTCATAATTTTGTTTCTTGCAAACTCGCTGCAAAACAATGCGTAGCCATAGGCTCCAGTAACGCCGACTGCAAACATGTGTTCGCAATGCGACCAATCAATCTTTCCTTTCTTGAATTCCTTTTCAAGCCATTTGATCGCCTTTTTGTATGAAATTGCAAAGTATCGGTTTGATAAGGTTGGGTCAGCAAGTAACAAGAAATATAACGTTAGCGCGTGGTAATGTGGATCTCGAACGTTCAGGTGATGCTCATAGGGAAAGGTGTTCAGACGGGATGCATAGGGGTATGCGCCATCCTTGAACTGATAACGTACGACGTTGAAGATCGCCCTATCGCGGAGCTCGAGCACGTCTTCCATCTTCATGATCTCGTATGCTTTCTGCGCAAATGCTGCACACGTCGCGTTAACGTTCAGCACATCGCTATAATGCGCATAGGACTTGATGAAATAGCCAGGCAAGAATTCCTTTTTTCTGATGTACGCCACCGCTTTCAGCGCCGCATCAAAGTATGATTGCTTCTTGAGTTCTTGGTATGCAATCAAGAGCATCCTCCCAATAATCGGGGTGGCGACGCAGCTTTCCTCGCTGAACTCCTCGTTTAGGACTTCGTTCCAGCTGCCATTCTTATTCTGCACTGAGACAAGCCAGTCAAAGTGCCTCTCTGCTTCGTATTTCTCACCAATGCACAACAGGCTCTTTGCGAACTCTGCTACTGGTCGAGGATCGGTGACGTGAAAGACAGGATCAGCAACATACGCCTGATTCCCTCGCAACCGTTCGAGTCCCTGCTTCAAGCGCGTCATGACTACATTCATTTTATCCTCGGCTAGTGATTATTGCAAATCTTTATAAATTATCTCATTTCCTTCATTCGTGCTAGAAGCGAGGAAACGTCTTATGCGTGTCAGCATTCTTGGTTTAGGATATGTCGGGTGTACCACTGCGGCATACCTTGCGTACAAAGGAATCTCTGTCATTGGTGTGGATGTTCACCAGCAGAAAGTCGACTTGATCAACAGCGGCAAGGGAACCTTCAAAGAAGACCTTGTTCATGAGCTCATTCATACTGCGATTCTGAAGAAAACATTATATGCGACTACTGACGAAGAAGCGGCGGTTCTTAATTCTGATGTAACATTCATCTGTGTTGGGACGCCAGGCAAACCTGATGGGAGTGTTAATTTTCGAGCACTTGAGAGCACCTGCCAGAGTGTTGGACGCGCATTGAAAAAAAAGGATGGCTTTCATACCATTGTCATTAGAAGCACCGTACCGCCTGGAACAACAGAAAGCATCTTGATACCCATTCTTGAAGAGACTTCAGGAAAGAAAGCATTTGTTGACTTTGAGGTCTGCGTCAATCCTGAGTTCATGCGCGAGGGAACGTCAGTTCACGATTTTCAGTATCCTTCGCGAACTGTTGTTGGTGTGAATACAGACAAGAGTGTTGACCTTTTTAAGACGATCTATCGAAGCGTGAAAGCTCCTTTTGTTGCGACAGATATCAGGACAGCGGAGTTCATCAAGTATATGGACAATGGATTCCATGCGCTCAAAGTTTCATTTGCGAATGAGATTGCAAGCCTCTGCAAGTCCCTAAACATCAACGTGAAACAGGTCTTTGACATCTTCTTGATGGACAAGAAATTGAACATTTCTGAGGCGTACTTGAGGCCTGGATTGCCTTTTGGCGGATCGTGCCTTCCCAAAGAAGTTCGGGTATTGCAACACCTTGCTCTACAGAAAGAAAAATATCCATTGACGCATGCGATTCTATCGAGCAATGCCCAGCGGAAAAAAGAGCTCTATGAAGCGGCGGTTGCGCACAAGAGGAAGCAGATAGGCGTTCTTGGTATAAGCTTCAAAGAAGGGACCGATGATATGCGCGAGAGCCCTATTTTGGAGACATTGAAATCGCTCCATGACACAGGCTATTCGCTGCACGTTTACGACACGTATGTGAAAGAAGAAACACTACTTCCACTCAACAAACAGTACGCAGAAGAAATTTTTCCTGAGCTCTTTTCCTGTGTTCGTGATTCAGTAAAGGATATTGCGGAAAAAAGTGAACTGATCATTTTTGCGAATGCAGATCCTACGTATCTTGATATTTTGCCGCACCTTAGTGGACAGCACGTTATATTTGATTGCAGTGGCTTGCTCGATGGCAGATCGCTCACTCATGGAAAGGTTATCCGGCTCTGGCCGTAGAACATAGGCTATGCTGCGGCAAATCCTTCGACAGGTACTCCTGCTTCTTCTATTTTCTGCGTCTCTTCATGGATACGCCCATCAAATGCTCTCAATTTGACCTTGGTTTTTCTATACAAACGACGGAGATGGTTGCTTGATAGCCTGCTTATAAAAATTGGCAGCAATGCAAACCCTTTCATCCTGCGCTTGATGCTGGAAGAGCACTTTATCCCTTCTTTCAGCTCAGAGAAGAACAGCCTTGCATCCTTCATGGACTTTACCGTGATATGATAAGGAACGTACTCATTCTTAAAAAGGTACTCGAAGTCCCGCTCATCCTTAAGATCAAAGAGCCTTCCGAATGCGAAGCGCATCAGAAATCGCCGCGAATATTCCATCATCATTGACTCTGGGAGATGCTTATTCTGGAACCGAGGCACCGGGTAACCGGAAAGGTTGCGCTTGTCGCTTTTCGACCAGACAAAATTTTTCGGGATATTCTTTTCCTTGATCGCTAGCTCATGCAGCTCTGTTCCAGGAATTGCGTCTGTCAATGTAAAAGTTATTGCATCGCCGCGAAGCTCCAAAGCGAAGTTGAAGGTATCTTCCAAGGTTTGCTCTGTTTCTCCTGGGTGACCAATCATAAAGAATGTGCCATAGCGGATGCCTGCTTCCCTCGTTAGCTTGACTGCTTTTCGCGCGAGATCCAGGGTTGAGGCTTTGTTGATTACCTTCAGTATATCATTGCTGCCGCTCTCGATGCCAAACTCGATCAGATTGCACCCGCTCTGCTTCATGACCTTGAGAGTTTCCTCGTCGACAAGGTTGACGCGTGTCAAGCATTCCCATTGAATATCGAGCTTTCGACGAATTATCTCGTTACACACGTCTTTTGCCCATTGCTTATTGAACGTGAAGACGTCGTCCTTCATGTGCACAATTTTCTTGCCATACATCTTTACGAGGTGTTCGATTTCATCAACAACGTTGTGCGGATCTCGCAAGCGCAGCTTTCTTTTCCAGAACTGAGGAGAGCCACAGAAGTTACAATTGTATGGGCACCCTCTCCCACCCATGACCCCGTAATACTTGTATCGCGCCATTGGAAAAAGATCATATGCAGGCATAGAGATGTTGGTGATGTCGATAAACTCTCGATCAGGGTTTCTGACAACTTCCCCTTTTTTATTGCGAAATGAAATACCTGCTACGTCATCGTAGGGTTCATTGTTCTTAAAGCGCTTCAGGAATTCAACAAGTGTTGCCTCAGCTTCCCCCCTAATGACGAGGTCAATAAAGGGAAGATTTTCCAGTGTATCTTTGTCCATGAATGTTGTGTGCTGGCCCCCGATGATGACAAATGCACCTGCTTCTCTTGCCATCTTCGCCAATTCAAACCCTTCAAAACGGTTGTAGCTGAAGACGGAAACGCAGCAGATATCGGGCTTCACCTGCTTTAACTCTTTGACAATGCGATTCTTTTTGAACTGCACCACGTCTAAATCGAAGACTTCCTGCTCTATATCCGGGAGCTTCTCTCTTACGTATGCGGCGAGGTGCGCTATACCTAACGGTGGCTCGTAGAGTTCACCATTAAGAAACGGCCGGCTATAGACAATTTTCATGTTTCCTTTATGGAATCTTTATTTTTAAAGCTTTTCTATTGCTTAGACCGTGTAACTTAACGGGTGATTTCTCTTGTTTTCAAGAGAGATCCCTCTA
>CAYJXL010000071.1:0-4150 GCA_964374125.1 Candidatus Woesearchaeota archaeon
AGCAGAACGCTCGCACCATTCTTGAAATGCACAAGGTATACGAACAGCTCCTCCAGCAGAACACGCCGCAGGTGAAGGAAAAACTCAGGCAAACGCGCAAATACCTTCTCACGCTTTCGCAGAGCATGCAAAAGATGGTCGAGGAAGAGAAGCAAAATGCCGGTTGACAAGCTCGCGCAGGAGATCATCGCGCTCGTCGATGAAATCCGCAACCAGGAAAAATACCGTGAGCAGTTCCTCAGCCAGTACGAGTTAAACAAAAACGACGAGCAGCA
Organism: Candidatus Woesearchaeota archaeon; assembly: GCA_964374125.1. Taxonomy (GTDB): domain Archaea; phylum Nanobdellota; class Nanobdellia; order SCGC-AAA011-G17; family UBA489; genus CAYJXL01. Next base: position 276 of record CAYJXL010000071.1, read on the forward strand.
GCTGACGCAGTTTCTGAGGGGAAAAACAAGGGAAGAATTCCTCGAGTACTACAGCAGGTACACCTTCGAATTGCTCGACCGCATCGACAACGACAACCAGCGCATCCTCGCAGAGTTCGAAGTGCCACTGGCAACAGAAAAAGAAGAGCCGAAAAAAACCATTGAAAAGGTGTCTGCGCCGTCAAAGAGCTTCTATCTCGGTAAGCGCACCCGCAAGCGTTATCTCCGTGAGATTGGCGCAAACGAGGAGATTCTCGAGCGCCTCACCAAGAAGAAGGAAAAGAAGATCAGGGAAATCCCGGAGTACACAGTCTATCAGACCAGCGCTTTCGGCAGGCTCGCAAACCTCTTCTGCAAGCCGCTCACGCGGTTGATCATCAACAGCAATCCGAACTTCTACAGCAACATCTCGCACGCCTTGCGCATGGCTGACATCAAGATACTCTCGCAGACATACATCAGCACGCAGCTCTTCACCGCAGTCATCATGTTTATCGTGGCATTCCTCGCCGGCGTTGCGATCAACTTCCTCGTCAACAGCAACAGCATATTCACCATAGTCACGACGCTTGCTGCAAGCGTTCTCGTCGCTATGCTTACGTTCGGCGTCTTTTACTATTATCCTGCAACCGTCGCAGGCAGCCGCAACCGCATGATCAAGAACGACCTTCCCTTCGTCATCATTCACATGGCAGCAGTCGCGGGCTCAGGCGCAAAGCCAGTCTCCATCTTCCGCCTCATCGTCAGCTCGCACGAGTACAAGGGCATCGAAGGCGAGATACGAAAGATCGTCAACTACGTCAATCTCTTCGGCTATGATCTCTCAACCGCAATGAAAACCGTCGCCACCACAACGCCGTCGCCAAAATTCCGCGACATCCTCAATGGCATGGTCGCAACAATAGAATCCGGCGGCTCGCTCAAGTCGTACCTAAACCAGATGGCAGAGGATACCATGAACACCTACCGCCTCGAGCGCAAGAAGTACGTCGAAACCCTCTCCACATACTCGGACATTTACACAGGCATCCTCATCGCTGCTCCGCTCCTCTTCATTGTCACGCTTGCGATCATCAACCATCTCGGCGGCACGTTGGGAGGCCTGACCGTCGATACCGTCGCAAAGATAGGAACATTCGGCGCCATACCATTCTTCAACGTCGCGTTTATCTTGTTCCTGAACATCATCCAGCCTGAGTAACATGAAACTCGAATTCAAAGCCAAGTATCTCGTGGGAATGTTCTTTGGCATAGGGATCATTGCCCTCGATCTGTATCTCTTCCTTGGCAAGAGATGGTTCTGGCCTGTTCTCATCCTCGGTCTGACAGTATTTTGGCTGCAGTTGTGGCTTGGCTACTTCGCTGAGCTCAAGCGCCAGAGGGAAATCGAGCTGCAGTTCACAGAGTTCATTCGCGCGCTGGTGGAGTCAGTCAAGTCCGGCATCTCAATTCCCAAGTCTATCCTCCACGTCTCAAAGAAGGACTTTGGTTCGCTTAACCCCCACATCAAGAAGCTCGCAAACCAGATTGAGTGGGGCATTCCTACGAACAAGGCGCTCACCACTTTTAGTCTTGATACGCAAAACACCGTAATCAAGCGGTCGATAGCGATTCTTGTCGAAGCTGAGCAAAGCGGCGGCGACATCCGCGACATTCTCTCGTCCGTCGTTGAGTCTGTCGTCAATGTCAAGAAGCTCAAGGAAGAGCGAAAAGCATCGGTCTACTCGCAGACCATGCAGGGGTACATCATATTCTATATCTTCATTGCAATCATGCTCGTGCTCCAGCTGTGGCTCTTCCCGCGGTTGACCTCATTGTCAGTGCAGCTCAGCGAAGGATTCGGATCGACAACGTCAACATTCAATCTTGACAGGACATTCTTTTCACTGATCATGATCCAGGGGTTTTTCGCGGGCATCATGATCGGAAAATTCTCAGAAGGGACGTTGCGAAATGGCTTGCTGCATTCTTTGATATTGATGACGACATCAGCATTGATTGTAACGACGATAAAAGGGACGTTCTAGGCTAAGAACGTTCAAAAAAGTAGACCGAGGAAGTTAATGGGTGATAGCTTTTTATCCTTGCTCTTTATGCTCTTGCCAGAAAGATAATGCTTGATCGTCACTTGCTTGATAACTCCCTTCATGTCACGATGCATAATGAAGGGAATGTCGTCAATCTTCGCCAGATGGAGCTTGTCGTAACGTAGACTGCTGGGAATGATCTTGAAGCCGCTCTGGTTGTACGTGAAGGTCTTGAATGCGTGCCTGTTCTTGAACCTCAATCTGCCGACCTTCTTGCCATTCTTTTTCCGTTGGGCTAATGAACGAAGATTTGAGAACAGGCGATAGTTCTCATGCTGGAGCACTTTCGAGTACACATTCTTCAGCATTGGATATTGCTCTTTCAGCGCCAGCAGCGAGTGCTGAAGCTCATTTTGATCAGGCTTATCTTGTTGTTGCAGACCTTCAAGAAGCTTGTTGTAGGTGAAACGGCACTGTTCTAACATCCAGAGAAGGCGTTCTTCTTGCGGCTTGGTTGGATACAGGCGGAACTTGTACGTTCGTAACATCAGGTCAACAGAGAATCACGCTTATAAATACCTTCCGCGTGGGGTTGAATAATTGAAGAGTAATATTGGCGGCGCATTCATCCCAAGGACTGAAGTCATGGGAGTTCTGCACCGCAGGTTACTTAAAAACAACCAAGATTTTGACCAGCTCTTCAGGATAATCAGGGCAAATTCTAGCGTTGTAGCTATCACAGAACATGACTGGATCGATGCGGGAAAAGAACGTTTTGAGCAGCGGAAGACACAAAAAGATTTTGGTCTCATTGACGCAGTCATGCTCATAAAACAAAAAGAATACAGCTGTATGATCATAACTGGAGATAAGCACTTCAAGCATATCGGCAATGTTGTCTTTCTAGAATGAGACTCATTTGTTGCGCTTATAATAACGACGATAAAGGGAACGATATAGTGATCAAGGCTTCCACAGTCTATAGCCGCTCTCAAGCGCATTTCGGCCAGCGCCAACAAGCTGTCGTAAGCGATTACCGGAATGAAGCAACTGATATCCCTTCTCGCGTGCTAGTGCGTCAAGATAATGGCCCCAGAAAAAATCCAGCAGTACTGCTGCACTTGGATGGTACTCATCATCAAAGTCCCAATCGATCTCAAGCAATGTTTCAGCGCACGGTGTTACACGAAAGCCACTCCTGCCATCAGCGATAACCGCGCTCTTAAGCAAGTCAAGCGGATAGTCCGCCAAAACCTGTGAAAAGATGCGCGGTGCGCCAAGCTCAGGTACAGCTCGAGAAACAGGCAAGAGAACATGTTCATGATGCCTCTCAAAAAATCCTTCCAAGTGTTTCTCCATCTTTCTTCGTACAAGCTTGCTCTCCGTGTTTCGAAGAGTAGCCCATTCATTCTTTTCCTCACGAGACTGAAAGTTCTCACCGAAACGATCATACACCATGCAGATAGCATCATACAACGCATGTGGCGACCCTCGCGGACTCCGATTCCAGCCGTCTAAGATTTCGCTCAAGCTTAACTGAGCGCCTAGGGAATAAAGTCTCCGACCAACGTCATACGTTGCAGTGAATGCCGCCCTGTCCTTTTGCGTTTCAACAAAAACACCATGGTCGCGGAATCCCTCAAGAAAGCACCATAAGCCAACATTGGGGTGAAGCGCATAATTATTGTGCCACGCAAGCTCATGCAGTTCGTGCGAAACAACGTCGTACAATTCTTGCTCAAGCGGCTGCATAAGCAGGAGATAACAATAAAGTCTATAAATCTTTCGCAAAAGGCAGTATCTCCGAAAGTACGGCGGCAATGCGTGCAGTCTCTGGTTGAGGACTGC
>CAYJXL010000072.1:0-4121 GCA_964374125.1 Candidatus Woesearchaeota archaeon
CTACGGTTTAGCCGAAACATTCCGAACAGAAATCAAGAAATTCCTTGAGTCATCCTCAGACGTTCACGTCCAAAAAGACGCCGATGGCCAATACCTGCCGGAAGATATTCCTCGACTGCTAAAAGAAATCGAAAACGGCAACGACCTCGTCCTCGGTAACAGATTCGCAGGCGGCATAGAGTCCATGTCAATCATCAAGCGCATAGGCAACAAGGCATTCTCCCGCGCAATCTCAAGAATAATCAAATACAAGATCGGCGACTGCCAAACCGGCTTTCGTGCATTCACAAGAGACGTGGCATCGAAGATTAATCTCATCTCCAGTCACACCTACACCCAGGAGCAGGTCATCAAAGCCTCGCGCGAGAAGTTCAGGATCAAGGAAGTCCCGGTCAGGTTCCTCAAGCGCACGTCAGGAAAGAGCAGATTGCTCGCAAATCCATTTGAATACGCATTCAAGGCATGGATCAATATATTCAGGATATACCGCGATTATGAGCCCTTAAAGTTCTTTGGCAGAATAGGCGCGACATTCATCGCCTGTGGCGTTCTCATCGGTGTTTATCTTCTCTACCTTTTCCTAAGATATGGCCGCGTCGGTCACCTGCCAAGCACGATCTTGTCAATGCTTCTTATTCTCGTAGGAATACAGATACTTGTCTTCGGTTTCTTGGCAGACATGCAGAAAAAGTAGCTGTCATCTTTTGTACAATCGGATGCCGTGTTCTGTTTCCCGAAGGAGTTGTTCATGCAGGAGATCCCTTGTGACATTGTAATCCCCGGTCCGAGCGTTCTCCACGCTCGATACCAAAACCTCGCGAGTGGTCCAGAATCCGGCAAACGTCAGTCTTCCGCCGCGGGTGCACAGGCTTTCAGGATCATTGCGCGTCACTCTCGCTCCGCAGTATCGCTCGTCAACAAGCAGCCTTCCATTATTAAACTGATTCACAACGCGCCCCAGTGAAAGTTGCTCATCAGTATTCCATTGCTGAGAGTTATATATGGATGCAGCATAGCTTACCGTGCTCGAAGCAACAAAAAAGAGTCCAGTGAACAAGAATATCCCGCGCATCGTAAGCACGCCGCGTCGCATCAGGTACAGAATGATCCAAGTGCTTCCAACCGCAAGAAGGACAAGGATGCCGAACGCGAGTGGCGTCACATAGTCAACTGCAATTTCTTTCGTAAACATGTACGCAAGGCCTGTCTTGAACGCGCCGAGCAAGCTGAGAGAGAGATTGTTGAACGGCAATAGCGGATAATAAAACAGGAAAGAGCCAAGCGCGACAACTGCGGTTGCTGCAGCAATGAACATCTTCGAGAGGCGCTTCCGAGCAGAATTGAATCCAAGAAAACCGCCAGTAATCACAAGAGGAAGCAAAAAATCAAGGTATCTTCCGATGATCCTGCCGGGAAACTCAGAAATCATCGTCAATTCCTTGATGCCAAGGTTCAGCGCCCGTTTTGAAAGAACAGCAACAACCGCCGCTATCATGACAAGAATGATCCAATACAACAGCCGTTGCCGTTCATGATCATCCGCAGGACGATGCAAAAAATAAAGCCCCAAAACGCCGCCGGATGCAAAAAACAGATAGCTTAAGTGCATAGCGCACCAGACAAGGAAATAGATCAAGCTGCGTATGAGGCCATAAGAATAATTCTGAGCCACGATCGTGCTGGTAAAAAGACTAACAACTGTTTTGCTCTGCGCAACGTATGTCCAAATAATCCAGGGAGCAATGATGAGGCCCGCTATGAGCCCAATCCAGGAGCCGGTAATAAGATTCCTCCACTTCGTGCCTCGAGCAGAAGCGAGTGCGCCTGCAGCGATGCCGATGAGGAGAACAAGGCCAATGACGCGCGTCAAAACTGTCAGCCCTATGAATGCGCCAGCAAGAATCACATGGTGCTTCTTCCGGTGCAGAAACGACATGAAGAGAAAATAGACTGAAGCAAGGAAGAGGGGCGCAAAGAGATTCTCTGACATAATATAGGGCGCGGTTGCAAAGCTAAAGGGCGCAAGCCCGGTCAGGAGCGCGCCATATCGCGCTGTTCTCTCCTTAAAGAGCTCTCGAAGCAGGAAAAACATCGGAAAGACAATCGCTGATGAAAGGAGCGCGTTGATGATCTTCATAATAAAATAGACAAGCTCCATGTCGCGAAAAACATACGCAGGCGACAATGCGAGAGGATAGAGCGGTGGATACGTCGATGCCGGCATATTATTCACGCGGAGCTCGCCATGATGAAATATGCTCCACGCAAGCTTCGCATATTCATACTCGTCGCCGAAGATCGTTGGCGAAGCGACGAAAAAAGAAAGAAGCGTTTTCACTAGCACAAGCGCTAAAAAAATCCATAAGAGCCATCGTGACGATCTCATCAGCAATCCATCTTAAACGTGCGTAATAAGCCTTATAAAATTTTGCGGTAGATACCCACATACTCTTGAGCGCATGCGTCCCAGCTCTGTAGCTTCGCCTTTTTGACCTGAGCGACGCTGCGCAAGAATCGCTGCTGGAATCTCTTTTTTAGCGCTAACCTGATCTTCTTCTCTAAATCGCCCGCATTCGCAGGCTTGCAAAGAAATCCGCTTGTGCCGTCTTCGACAACAGAAGCAGCATCGCCGACATCAGTGGCGACGACAGGAATCTCACAGGCAAGCGCTTCGCTGAGCACGTTCGCTCGCCCTTCAGACAGGCTGGGAAGAACGAAGAGGTCTGCCGCGTTCATGTAAGCCGCGACGTCAGCATGGCTTGTCTCTCCGGCAAATGTCACATGCGCATCAAGATGGCGCGCACGAACCTCCTCGCGAAGCTTCTGCCCAAGAGGACCCTGGCCTATGACAACAAGCTTCGTCGTTGGAAATTGCTTCACAATTCCTTGGAGCGCCTGGAGCAAGTACGTCAGTCCCTTTCGCTCAATGAGCCATCCAACAAAGAGAATGACAGGATGATGTTTTTCCAGGTTGAATTTTCGCTTGCACGCTCTCTTGTCCATGCGCTTGAAGAGCTTCTGATCAACACCGTTGGCGACAACGCGAATCTTTCGCTGATCAATGCCAAGCTCCTGAATAAGAGCTGCCTGTCGCTCATTGTTTGTCGTAATGAAGTCCGATCGGCGCAATGCATACAGCAAGACTGGTTGCATAAGCCAGTGATGCATCGCCAGATGAAGCGCCGCGCCTCTCTCCGTGACGACAACGGGAATTTTCATAAGTTTCCCAACAAGGACGCTAATAAATCCTGGGAGCGACCACTGTGCATGAAGAAGGTCTACGTGATTTCGTCGTGTAAAACGCCAGAGCGCAAAGAACATCGCGATCGTCAATGTAAGAAACTGAATCTTCATAAAAAGGGACTTCTTTAAGTTCGACGGAATCCCGCCCTTCGCTGTTAACGTTTGCAATCGCTCCGGCAAAAAATAGCGAAACCGATGAACCTGTACGCCGCCGAGCGTTTCGTCTCGCTTGCACCCCTCGAGGTATGGACAGAGGACATCAACAGACATGCCATTGCAATAAAGCGCCTGGGCAAGGCTCAGAAGAAACGGGCTTTGAACATGTCCTTCATGCAATGGAAACGAAGTGGTAACAATGCAGATGTTCATGTGTATTCACTGCTCCAACCAGGACAGAATAAATTAATCCTGTATATATTTGAAATTAAAATGTAAGGCGTGCTCTGCTTTCTTCAGCTCCGCTCCAAGGTATGCTGCATATTCCAAGGCAGTGACCATGCCCCTGCGGATTGCGGTTGCATACACTTCCTCTGCGGTCTTTCCTCTGATGCCACTGGTGATAACATGATCATGTGTGCAGTGCGCAAGCTCGATCTCCCGTGCCTTTCGGTTGACCCGAATCAAGAAATAACCTGCGGGATCCACGACTTTGTCTTTGTAGACATCAAACGTGCCTGGAGAGAATGCGAAGTCTTTCGCATACGCCCGCTTTGGCGTTTCACAGCAGATAGTGTTGCGTCGTTTCATACACCGATTCATGTTGAAAGTCTTATAAACATTGCTATCAGGTGGAAGAACGAGTATACCTGTATTTTAAGCTCGTTACAGTATCTCCGAAGGTGAATTCTTTACTTAAGAGTTAAGAGAAAAAAGCAAGT
>CAYJXL010000073.1:0-3526 GCA_964374125.1 Candidatus Woesearchaeota archaeon
GAGCCACCGAAAATCATATTAATGGGGGGATCGCCTCTGGAGCATGGGAAAAGAGAAAAGCGACGAGGTGTTTGTTCTTGGCGGCAAGCGTGGTTGGGCAAGCATAAAGTATTCGGGTATTTTCGATCTGCACGCGCTCCTGAATGCGGTGAATGGGTGCCTGGGGGCAAGAAAATACTTTCCCGTGCAGGTTGAGCACAGCGAAAAGGTGACGCCGTCAGGCCGCGAGGTGATCTTCGAGATTCAGCCGTTTCGCGATGTCACTGAATATGTCCGGTTTAGTATCGATATTGTTATCGTTATCCTGCGCATGGTCGACGTCCTTGTTGAAGAGCAGGGGCATAAGATTAAAAAGCAGAAAGGCGACGTGGAATTCATGCTCAAGGCCAGCATCAAGAAGAACTGGAAAAAAACATTCTCTCCAGCGCCATCTGGGGAGTTTTTCCGCAAAACCTATGAAAAGTACATCGTCAAGAAGCAGCTCTCAGACTACGAAGACAAGCTTGAGGCTGAGGCAAAGGAACTGATCAATGAGGTAAAGGACGTGTTTCATTCGTTTCGTGAATAACCATGACTGAGCGTGACTATGTTGAGGAAAAATTAACCGTCGCCCACGCAGGCGTCTTTGACTTTGAAGGTTTGTACAGTCAGCTGAAGAAGTGGTTCAAGCAATACAAGTACAAGCTGCAGGAGCTCGAGTACAAGGACCGAAGAGAGGATGGAATTCGGAAAGTTCTCATCAAATGGCAGGCAAAAAAGAAGATGAATGACTACGTGAAATACGTTATCGAGACTGACCTGGTAATCGACAGCTTCGAAGAGGTGATGGTAAACAAGAGGAAGCGCGCAAAAGGCGACCTCAATATCTCTTTCGCTGCGTATTTTGAGAAGGATTACGAGGAGACATGGTACCGGTCATCATTCAGCAAGTTTATCCGCGAAGTCTACGACAAGTTCGCGCAGGGCGCGCAGTTTGCCGCAATGGAAAAAGAGCTTAAGCGCGACATGCATGCGCTCGTAACAGAAATAAAGACATACTTGAACCTCATCAAGCTGAGAAGCTAGTCCTCAAACGTTCCAGTCATCACCAGCTGCACCTTGCGTTGTTGCGGTCCATCAAGTTCAGCATAGAGCACTGATTGCCAGCGTCCGAGCTCAAGCTTTGACGCATGGACAGGTATGGAAACACTCGTGCTGAAAAACGTTGAGCGCAGGTGCGACTGCGCGTTCTTCCGTTCCATCCCACGCGGTTCAAGATTCTCCGTTCGAATGCGCAGGTCATCATGCTTATAGTACTCAGTATCGCTCGCAAAGATCTGCAGCTTCTTTTTCATGTCCTCGAGAAGCCCGCGTTCATGTTCATTGACCCAGAGCCCGCTCGTCGTATGCATGTTATAGGCGCAGAGCAGGCCGTCCACGAATTTCATGCGTTGTATCGCCTGCTGAAGGAGGTCAGTAATGTCAATAAATTGTATCTTCTCCGAGGTCTCAACAGCAAGATATTCTGAATGGTGACGAAGCATAGCATAACATCCAAAAAAGGTCTTTTAAACTTTCTGGTAATCAAGAAGGGAAGTTTTATAAAAACTGAAACGCAAGTCTCCTGATGAAAAAAGAATGGGCATTTCTCTGTGTCGCAGCAGTATTCCTGCTGGCAGGGTGCAGCGGCAGTGATACTTTTAAACCAGAAGACCTGTGGGTCAAAATCAGCCCCTTGCAGTGCTACCAGAACCCGTGGGAGCAGGCGTGGCTCCAAGAACATCGGCAGCAGTATCCTGACGATGATGCGTTGCACACAGCGCTTGCGCAGCAGTCTGAATCTGACATCATCACCAGTTTCTATAAGCAGAAGGGCATTGAGGTCAAGAATGTTCGCATTCGAAAGACAGCGGAAGTCACGTGCGCAGGGTGCAATTGCTCAACAGGAAACACCAATTTTCTCGCCATCCATAAAAGATACCTAAACAAGATGAAAAAGGAAGGCTACAGTGAGATTGCGCCGGATGAGAAACGAATCATTCTGATTCCGGATGAAAGGTACTGCCTCAATGATAGTGGTTGCCATTGGGTTATCATCAATTGCTGCGAGGGTGGCAGGGCATTTCGGAGCTGCTACAGCCTGCAAACAACAGTGCCATGTCCAGAAACAATGAAATGCGAGAAAAATAAAATGCCTTCACGGAAATGCGCATGCATCAGCAATATTTGCGAAGCATAGCTACTGCACAGGGCGCATTGTGCTTTTGTCGCCGCAGTAAGGACATGCGCGCTCCCTGTCAAAGTGCTCTCGCTCAAGCTTGTAACCGCAGCCGCCGCACATGAAGAGTTTTAACCCGCCTTTCTGAAAGGAAGGGGGAGTAGGTTTCACGTGTCGTGTTTCGTTGCTGAAGCTGGTCATTTTCACCTCGGGAAAGAAATGCGCCTTCTCGTAGCAGTCGTGGCATATCCACAGGTCGCGCTCCTGCCTTAGTTCATTGACGCGAACTGACTTCCTGCACTTCCGGCAGACGACCTGAGCATCCTGTTCCATGGACACAGAGAATATCCTTCTATTTAAATGATTTTTGCTTGCAGGTTAGCCTTTGACACCGAAAGCCCATCGCATGAATCGATATCCTGGCGCAACATCAGCATTCTCCTGGTCATGATGCCCCGTGAGATACATGGCAAGCTTCTGGTACGCAACAGATGACGGTGCGTTAGGATACACATGAACAACAGGTTCCCGCTTCACCATCGCTCGCTTAACATAAGGATCTTCTGGAATGATCCCGATGATGGAGTGCTCAAGGATAGTCTGGATGTTCTTGACTTTGAGGTCAAGGTCATGGCCAGCACGCGTCAGCACAACGCCGGTGATCTTTTTGTTGTGGTGCTGCGCAAACCGAATCGTTTTGAGTGACTGCGCAACGCTCGGCAATTCCGGCGTCGTCACCACAAGCACTTCGTCTGCTAGCTTGATCGATGCTTGCGCCTCTTGATCAAGTCCTGGTGCTCCATCAAGAATCGTAATATCTGACCTGAGGTGGGGCAAGTAATGCTGCAAGTCCCCGAGATGGATATCCTCGAAGTTCTTCATCGACAATGACCCCGGGATGATTTTCGCGCCAGACTCGTGATGGTAGATGGCGTCGTGTATCTTCGCTTGGCCCTTGAGAACGTGATGCAGCGTCACCGGAACATTCGGTGCCCCGAGGTACATGCTTAAGTACGGCGTGCTCAAGTTCGCGTCAACGATGATGACGTCTCTGCCTAATTTCGCAAGAGAAACCCCGAGATTCATCGATGTCGTTGATTTTCCCGAACCTCCCTTGCATGAAGAAACTGAAGCCACCAAACCCATCCTACTGCGCCCATTTGGAACCTTTTAAACCTTTCTGGTGCTGTCGATACGACGTAAAGCTGAAGGCAAAGATTCTATGGAAGAAATGTATCAGCTGCTCGCTTCAAGAGCCTAACCAATTGTGTTGTCAGTATCTCCGAGTCGGATTAATTTCTAGGGAGTGATTACGGGTTTTTAGACTTT
>CAYJXL010000074.1:0-3156 GCA_964374125.1 Candidatus Woesearchaeota archaeon
CTGCCATGACTTGGCGCGAGTAGGTGACCAAGCAGGCGTCATCGGCAACCGCAACGTCTCTACAACAATTACCTTTACAACAGACACGCAAGGACCCCGTATTACGATCACATTCAAGGACAAGGATGGTACTGAAGGAACAGCGTTTGATTTCGGCACAGAAGTAACCGTCGTATGCAACCTCTCTGATAGTGCAACAGGAGTGAATCCGGCGAGAATAAACGTTAGCTTTGCCTTGCCAGGCGGTACTATGCAGAATAGAACAGTTGAATCAGTGTCGCGTACAGAAGCGAGATTTAAGATCGCTGCAGAAGAAACACGCGAACTGGGTGATTACCTTGCTTCATGTTTAGTCTACGACTATATTGGAATAGGCAACGCTACAAACGCCTCATTCACGATAAAACAGAGTGGCCTCAAGGGAACAAGCGCGTACGCGATCCCAGGCTTCAAAGAGCCAATTGCCAAGAAGATCATAGGCGAAGGAATTGTCAATAACATAGGCGCACTCACTGAAACAGGTGAAGCGCGGTTGATCGACAGGACAGGTGGCATCATCGTTATACTTGATGACCAAGAGTATGAGATTATCGTGAGCGAAGTGACCGAGAATTCTGCAACGCTGGATGTTGCCGGAGCCTCGTCAACGTTGAATGCCGGAGAAACCAAGCAATACGACGTCGATGCAGACGGCGTTAATGAACTCGAGATCAATCTCAACATGGTCTATCATGGAAAAGCCGACCTTATCTTCAAGAAGATATCTGTTCAAGCTTCGCCGCCAACAGAAGGAAGAGAAGAGGAAGAAGAAGCAGAGAGGGAATCGCAGAGGGCGGTTGTTGAAGAGAAAGGAGCAAAAGGCGTTGTCTCTGTTGTCGTAACATTGGTTATTGTCATCGTGCTGATTTTCGTTGTCATAGGGCTGATGCTCAGGCGACGCGGTGGCGGTGGTAGCCAGGTCAGGTTTAAACCGCGCGACCTAGGTGTAGGGCGTGATAAATCTGATGAGTTCTATAATCAGGCTGCAAGCGGCCCTTCCAGCCAACCCCCGAGCCAGCCGCCGACATACTGATTTTTGCGATATTCTTATAAGAGCACTGTCTTTCTGCGCAACAGTGGATGTCTTTGCTGAAATCAAGAAGATGCTGGACAAGCATCGCTGCGCATACGTCATAGCAGATCATGACCCAACACCCCGTTCAATCGATGCCGCCCGCATTCGAGGAACGCCAATAGAACAGGGCGCAAAAGCTATTGTGCTCCGTTCAGAAGGCAGGTTTTTGATGTGTGTCCTTCCGGGCAATCAAAAGATCGACTTCCATAAGATCAAGGCAGTCCTCAGCTCAAAAAGTGTCAGCCTCGCAACACCGGAAGAGGTGTACAAGGTCACGCAGTGCGTCATTGGAAGCGTCCCGCCATTTGGAAATCTTTTTGGCATTCCCCTCTATATTGAGCGTTCCTTGCTAAGAAACGAAGAAATCTCCTTCAATGCAGGCCTTCAGACGCGCTCGATCACCATGAAGTCAGAAGAATACCGAAAAGTCGCGAACGGCATTGTCGAGGAATTTGCGCTCTAATGTTCGTGCAGAATCTTGAAAAGATCGCGCGCCCGCTCGAGACCCATAAACTCCTGCTTGTGGATCGCCGCGATGTCTTTCGGTCTTTTGTGGTCAAATATGATGAGCTCATCAACCTCAAGGAGATCGGCAATCGCAGTTAAGTCGCGGTGCCACCGGTCACCCACGTTGGTGAGGATGATTTTATCATGGCTTCGCGCAACAACATCAAATGGCGCTCGCTCAGTTTCTCGCGCAGTGAATCCTAGTTCTTCATATTTCAGCGAAACTCCTGAAGGGTTCCTTTCGCCCGGTTCAACATGCTGGTCAAAAATGTTGATGCCGCGGAAAATGCGAGATCCAAACAGGTCATAGAGACGCGACACGCGGTGCAGGGAGACGTCGGCGCTTTCCTGTTCGTACTTCAGCACCATGCGTGGCGAAATGCCAAGGTGTTCTGAGATCATCTTGAGGGAAATCTCGCTTTGCTGGCGCAATTCATGCAAGCAGGCCCCAATAATTCGCACAGTCAAGCCAGCCCGCTCCGAGGCAATATATGGCATCACGTCACCCAGTGCCCGAGCAAGCGTCGAAAAAGTCACCGCACAGATTCCAAATCGTGTATACACAACACCATCGCTGAATCGTTCATCTTCCACAATGATTAACGGCGACGCGCTGAGGAGCGACGCGCTGTTCCTCATGGCGATTGCATGCTCCTTAACGATGCTGTTCGCGTCTTTCAAAATCTTGAGAAGCAACACAAGAGATCCCTTTCTCGCCAAAACATCGAGGCACCCACGTGTTGTCTTGACGAGGAACCCCTGCTTGAGCAGGAATAAGGATAGTTCATCAATGCTCGCTTTCATGGGATAGAGAAGCTGCAGATATTTTTAAGTCTATCTGCGGCGCAGAACTCCCGTGATGCTCAGCCATTTAGGGCTGAGTAGTTCACACCTATAGTTTTTGCAACCACAATGTTTATATCTAAAATGATCTCCAATGCTCTATGAAAACTGGTGTTCGCGTCATGGACGCTATGACCAAGGGGCTCATCGACATTAAGTCAGGCGCTTCTATTGCAGAATGCGCAACGAAGATGATCAAGAAGGGTGTTGGTGGCGTGCTCGTTGTCGACGCTGGTGTGTTGAAAGGCATGATCACAGAAAAAGACCTAGTGGAGAAAGTTGTCGCGCGCGGCACAAACCCAATGAACGTCAAAGTGAAGGAAGTCATGAGCAAGCGCATCGTTAGTATTACGCCGGATGCTGATATCTATGATGCTCTGATTAAGATGCGCGACGAAGAGGTTCGTCGGCTTCCAGTCATACACAAGAACAAGCCTGTCGGATTGTTAACGGCAAAAGACATCCTGAAGATCGAGCCATCGCTTTTCGACATCATTGCTGAGAAGATGAAGATCCGCGAGGCGCGCGGCAAGCCGCTCGCAATTCAGGGAAAGTGCGAAAGCTGCGGCGCAGAGAAGCGTCTGTTGAACCGTGACAGCCGTATGCTATGCGACATCTGCCGTGAGCTCTGAGCCACCGTAATTGGTTAGGCGTTTGAAGTAAGCAGCCGATACATCTCTTCCAGGGGATCT
>CAYJXL010000075.1:0-2875 GCA_964374125.1 Candidatus Woesearchaeota archaeon
CTGTCGTCAGGAATCATCGGTTGATCCTTGCACCTGAAGTAATAGGCATTAACCTGATTGGATTTAAGATTGTCCAGGACAGTCGTGCATGGATACAGACCATAGTAATCTGAGTTTGCGGGATCCGCGCTCGTCGTGCAGGCAAACTCTTTTCGCATATTCTCATAGTTCGCATCAATGTAATCCCATTTGCACGTCGCGGGCTCATTGAGATAGGCGACAAACAATGTCGCATTCGTTGCCGCAGGAACATAAGCGCCGTTCGCGATGCTCGTCAGCTCAACAACCGGCGGCGTCAGGTCAGGTCCAGGCTTGATCGCAAACTTGATGTAATAATCGCGATTGTTCTTGTTGCCCTTGCCATCCTGGCATCGCACGTACGCAGTGTATTTGCCGCCATTCGTCAGCTTCAGGACCTGGTCTTTCGCAAGCTCGCTCGGCAAGCTGAAGGTCATCGTGTGATTCTTCGCGTACAAGTTGTCGCTAAAGAACGCCGGCAGTTCCTCAAATGTCTTTCCGCGCTCCAAGCCATATTTGCACTGGGAAAATTCATTCGTCATAACCCCAAGAGTCACCGGCGTGAACGGCTCAATCTGCTGGTTGATCGTGAATCCTTCGCCAGCAACTTCTGATAATGTTAGTCCTCGACTCAACGCTTGCGGATCCGCGCGAATGATTGGGCTCGTCACGTCATTCGGATGCAGGTCAATGCACTTCTCCTGCTTCGTTCCCGGATTCACCAATGCGCATGTCTGTCCGAGTGACTTGCAACGATATTCGCTGCATTCCTTGCCCTCCGCTTGACATTTGTCGCAATCCGAACCGCCAACAGGCGCGGTCCACGTCAAACATTTCACGTTAATCTTTTCTGTCCGTGTCTTTGCAAGGAGGACGTCTAAAAGGTTGTAGACCGTCCAAATGAGCATCGCAATGCTAAGAATAGTAAATGCAGTCGAAAGCAATGCAAGACCTGGTGTCGGTAGCGGGGGAATCTTTCCAGCCGCAGTCTTTGCAGCCTCGGCGGCGGCTTTAGCTGCTGCATCGCCGATGGGCTTACCACCCAAACGCTTAGCAATTTCTTCCGCAGCTTTTTGAGCGGCATCTTGCGCAGCTTTTTGAGCAACTTCCCCACCCGCTTTACCAACGACTTTTGCAGCTTCTGCAGCAGCTTTATTTACAGCTTCCACAGCAGCTTTCTTAGCGAATTCTTCAGACGCACCTTTGACTGCTACTTTCGTAAAAACAACTTATGCAGCCTTCCTTGCTGCTTCTTCCACTGCCTTAGTGACTACATTCTCAATTCCGGGTGCAAATGTTGATACAGATGCCTGCGCAAAATTGACTGCAGTCTTACCAATGCCAACCCATGATCCAACAACTTGTCCAAAAACAGAAACACCACCATAGACTCCTGCAAGCAGGTTGCCTCCCAAGAACACGGCAGAGGTTACACCTATCAGCCCCATCGTCGTCAATGGCGCCCAGCTTCGCTTAAAGAAAGCGCCAAATTTATTGTCGAAATCAGACTTCCCTTTTGTAGGTCGAACAAGTTCATCAAAAGATTCAACGTCGCCAACACTCAGATCGAATTTGCTGTTCTCCTCAAGGCCCCCGGTAGTAAACTTGCCAGCAATGTTATACCAAGCTCCGCAGTCACCAAGTGCTTTGCAAACATTATTGACGCTCTTCAAGTAATCTTTCTTCAAGCAATCACAATTGCCAACGCATTCCCACTTCGAACTCAATCCACTACGCTGAAACAACACCCCGCATTCCTGGTTTCCTTTCTCGCAAGTAGCCTTCGCGTCACTCGCTGGCGTCTTCCCGGCGCTCTCGTCGGGCCAGAACTTCAATCCTGGGCTCACCAAAGGAACGCATTTGCCAAGCTTGTTTCTCCGTGCTTCTGTCTCGCTCCTCTTCGTTTCTCCAAACCATACGCAATCTCGTTGTTGTAAATTCTCACAGTCAAACTGGTTCTTGATGTCAACGCAATTGGTAAATCGATTCCCCCGGCAAGCAGCTTCAATATAACTCGCCTGGCCTTGTCCGATCTGGAAAGCCTCCTGCGTTGGAGCCGGAGGTTGACCTTGCACGCCCTGCACGCAAATCTCCTCGCGATAATCTTTGCACGGCTCAGTCAGCTCCTGTCCATTAACACACAGTCGTCGGTAATGTCGCGAGCCAACCAGGTCCCGCCCAAATCCAGGCGCTCCATCGTAAGCGCACCAGCTCTCGCCAAGCTTTCGAGGCGCATTCGATGCTGGCGCAGTCGGGCTTCTCGTAATATCGTCAAGCCCGCAACTCAGATCCTTGCACGCAAACTGCCCAAAAGCAGGTCGCACACTCCGTTCCGCAGATGCGCAGGCAGTCCCTCGAACGTAATTGCAATTGCCACACGTCGGACTGTTCACGTTATTAGTACGAGGACTACAGCTCTCTTCTTTGCTCAAAACAAATCCGTTGTTGTAACTTCGTATCTTGTCATTGCTGTAAATGTTCTCTGGATTCCCGCAGCTGTCAAACCAGTAAACCTCTTCGCGATCAGGCACGCACCCAGTATGTTGCTGCGCTGCGCACTCAGTCCCAAGTTGTGGATGGCTGCAGAGTCGTCCAGGATAGAAGCCAATCTTCGGCCCGGTAGCATTTGTCAGCGCTGGTGTCTGCACCCCGCACTGCTCCCTCGTCGTGAATGTGCAGCTCCCGTCAGGAGAAACGCACGCTCCGCGTTCAAAGCTTCGGCATTGGTTAATGCAAGCAATCTCATCAGTGATCTCTTGCTTGAATGTCATGTTCACGAACTCAAACTGCGATGTCGTCCTCTTGCACTCCAGCTGCGTCAGAAAGCTGCATTGGTTGCTCAACACGCAGCATCCGC
>CAYJXL010000076.1:0-2715 GCA_964374125.1 Candidatus Woesearchaeota archaeon
GTTGTTAGTTTTTCTTTGATTTCCATCTCTATTCTGCAGGATGCAAAGGTTTATAAATGTTGTGTTTACATGTACATACTATGCCAAGGAGAGTGAGTGCTGTTCGGGGAGGGAAGATTAGGATAGAAGACAATGTAGAAGAGCTCTTCGAAAGAAGGGTAACTCCCTATGGCAACGGGGCAAAGATCGATTCGCAGAAGAGGTATATCGGGAAAAAGGCTATCGTTGTTATACTTCAAGATTGACTAATTCTGTCCCACACCCGCCTTAAGCGATAAACATATAAATTACCAAAGCAAGAGGAAGGGTGAGTAACATGCAAGTTAACCAATGCACGCTTATTGAACCATTCATTTGCAAGGAAGACGACAGCATCATTGACGTCGCAAAGAAGCTCCGGACAACGGCCCTGCGTCACATTTTCGTGACCGACAGTAATGGTTATCCCCGGGGTGTCATCTCGATCATGGACATCAACAACCGCGTCGTTGCAGAAGGCAGGGATATCAAGAGCATCAAGGCAAAAGATATCATGTCCAAGCCGATCGACGTCTTTAACATCGATGATGATCTCAATAAAGTCTGCGAGAACATGCTGACAAAGAATCACGTCATGGACGCCATTACCAAAAACAACAAGATGGTGGGCATATTGACAGTCCACGAAGCCTTGAAGGCGGCAAAGAACCATGAATAAGACCAAGTTCATCGATACATATGTTGAACGCTTGATCAAGAAAGATCCCGAGATTAGGAAGTATTTTGACAATGCCTCAACAGACAGGAGAAAGGTCGTTGAGGATGGCCTCCGTCAGTCGCTTGATCATGCATATGAGCGATATGCTGGCAAATATTTCAGTACCAAGGGCCTCGGTTCATACGTGGCAAAATTTTTGCGCTGGACAGGCGCTGCTGCTGACGCCGTCGGAACATATGCATTCTGGGCGCTTGGCGGCGCTGGATTCGGTTTCAAAGGCCTTGGTCTGGCGGAAAAGTCACTTGCCGACCTTATCGAAGCCTACCACTTCCAGAAGTACGCGAAAGAAGATTCACTTGCTGATCGCGTGAAAGACACTGGCAAGATTGTTGGAGAAGGACTGGTTGAACGAGCAGCAGCGTATCTGCCCCTGGGCATTGGAGAGCTTACTGATCTCGTCAGAGGAACAGGAAAATATGACGCAAAAGTGCTCACAAAAGCAGTCGCGAATGCCAAAATTGACTTCATCAAGAGGTATGGCACATACGAGCCTCGAGAAACAAAGATTATTTCGCTCGATGCCTTCAGAAACCGGCACTATGCCACGCTCGATGAGCATGTGAAGAAAGCTGCATAGCTTGCTAGTTTTTTAAGCCTATCCGCAGCGCAGCACTTCCCTTCTTAAGTTCCTCTGGATCTGTCACCACTGTCCTGATGGTTCTTGTTTTCGGACTTTCAACGAGAACTCGAGCTTGGCTGGAAGGACTTCTTCCTGTAATCCCATACAGTGCGAAGTTCGCGCTATCATCAGCGCTTCTTCCCACTACAATGAACCGGCCAGGATACTCCATGCGCGTAAGTGCTTCGAGGCCTTCTGTCATGATCATTCATTATGTGACGAGGTTGTATTTACCCAGTGTTTCAAGGATTTCCTCTCGCGGCCGTTCAACACGCGGAAGAGGATGTTCTGTGATGACTTCAGCAATACTGCGGTACGTTTCTGATACCTCCATCATCTGATGTGCAGGAACACGAGAGGTTGCGGCAAGAGCTTTTCGTTCTTCCATTCGTTTTTTGTCTAAGAGAACGTCTCGATCAAGCCTCGTTAACAAGAACTGCCGGAATCCCTCTTTTGATCGTTCAATGATCGTTCCCCTGTTGTACTCATCTTGTGGCCATATCCTTGATGAATCCGGCGTGCCTACCTCGTCGATAAAGATAATTCTTGAGCTTCCTTTGGGCTTCTTCACGTAACCAAATTCAAACTTCGTGTCCACAAACAGCTGACCAACGCGCTCGAGTTCACGGCTGATCCTTGTAAAGCCAGCGATAGTACGCTGCTTCACCACCGCCACATCGACAGGCATTTCGAACCCAAACCCAAGGTAGTGATCTTCCATTTGACGGACTGTAATATTTGTGTCTTCCTCCTCAGGGACTCCTGGGATTCCTCTGATGATTCCTTTCGTTGTTGGCGTGAACAACACTTGCTCAAGTCGCTGGTGTTGCTTCAAGTTTTTTGGAAGCTGTACGCCGCAAAATTCCATTGCGCCCGCTTCATATTCGCGCCACATGCTTCCCGTAATATACTGTCGTGCAATTGCCTCAACGCGGATTGGTTGTGCACGTTGCACAATCCATACGAGCGGGTGCGGCGCCGCGACAATATGGTTGTCAGCGAGATGTTCGAGCTTCTTGAACCAATATGCTGCGATTGTATTCAGTGCCGCGCCTTTTCCTGGAACGCCTTGCAAGCCGTCCTCGCCCTGCCAGTTACAATCAAACGCAGAGATTCTATCAGTGATGACCATGACTCCTAGCTGTGTATCTCCATTGATGTTATAGCCCTCGTCTATTATAAGCCGTCTTGTTTCTTCTTTGGGTAGCCAGTAAACTGCCCGCACTTTGCCATTGTGCACCGGTCCTTCATGCTTAATCGGCAGATCGTCGGCTCTTCCTAAGGCTATAGAGAACTTTGAATAACACCCTGTCACCTTCTTTTTCTTTCTCTTCGGAGG
>CAYJXL010000077.1:0-2700 GCA_964374125.1 Candidatus Woesearchaeota archaeon
GCTCACGGCTGTTAACCGTGCGGTCGAAAGTTCAAATCTTTCCCCTGGCGTTATACGTTAAGGCCGCTTGAACACTGTCTTCAATTTTCCTTTGTATTTCCCAGGAGTTGCATTTGTTGGAATTGTCACGGTTATGTTGATCGTCGTTGGCGTATCTTTCGGCATGACGAAATTATTTCTTCCCATGTAAATATTTTCAATACCAAGAGGATACATGATGACGCGCGCGTCCCGGTGATACTGCACGGTTATTTGCCTTAGACTGGTGCTTCCACGGGGTATTTCTCCAAAATGCAGGGCATCAACGTCAACATTGAATCCCAGTACAATGTCTGTTGGTACTTCATAGTCTATCGCTATGATTTCCACCTTGTATGTGGTGTATATCGAGTAAACTGCCGCGGTTGCTATCACTGAAACTAAGGCTACTATAATGCAGAGGAGAGCATATGATATTTTCATCCTCAAAGCTCTTTATCAAGCTCCTGCTTGAACGACGCGAGATCCTTGTGCTGCTTTCTTCTTAGAAATATGATCAGAATAACATCAACAACAACGATTATTATGATCACTATTAAAATTATTCTTAGCGTCTTGATCTGCTTCACAGGAGCCTCTTCTATTGGCAGTGGTCTTTCTCTTATCATCACCGGCAACGTCTCGGTTCTCTCCTCCCCCTCGTACGTTAATGTTACTTCAAGCTCGTAAGGTCCTGCGGTAAGGTTTGCGGTGTTGAGAAAGGTTGTGATCTGCCCCTCTTCCCAAGGCTTGAGATCGGTTGACGAAGTCTTTACTTCGTCTTTCACTTCCTTTGCAAGTGTCATGAGCTTTATTTCAGCGGCAATATTGCTTACTGCTTTGTTCCAGAGGTTCTTTATCTTGAGCGCAACGCGATTTACACTGTCCTGCTCTAGCTCGTTCGTGTACCCTGTAATGTTGATATACAGCGTCCCCACTCTCAGGCTGGCAGTTTCGCTTGCTGTTTTCAGTCCATCATAGTCTGCGTACGCTGTCAGTTTGTACTCCCCTGCTTTGTATTTGCGGACCGACTTCAATCGCAGCTGCACTGATGATTGTGGCTTGATACTTGTTGGAAGCGAGGCTATTGTTTCAAGGAGCACGTCATTGCTGAAGACGCTTATGCGTCCTATCATCCTGTTAATATGCTCCTTGCCGAGATTCTTTGCTGTTATCTCAAACACTGGAATCTTGTTTTCTTCGACTTCAACGCTTTGCATCTGCATCTCTGCGTATTTGCCAGGATACGGCACGTTGATTGAAATCGGAACACTTATGCCGGTAAGCACGGCCACTGCTCCGCCAGCACCCCGCGTTTCTGTAAAAGTCACTGCAGCAGTACGTTTGCCTGCCTTCTCCAAGCTTTTCGGCAGTCTTATAATGACATTGATGTTTCTTGACGATACTGCCGAGATCTCTACTACTTCATCCAATGGGTCGCTGAGCGTGAGGACATCTTTCAGTTCACCTTCAAATATTGCTCGTATCTCCGCTGGCGTGTTCGCATTGTTTGATACTTTTATTGTTATATTCTGGACTGCTTCAGGAGCAAAGTCAATCTCGATGAATGCTGGCGAAACAGCAAGCGCGTTGACCGTAGGAAGCAGAAGAAGTACAGTCATGATCGCCAAACTAACCCTCATTCTATTACCTTTGTGAAAACGCTATATAAACCTTATGTGTTACGTTGCCACTGCTGTCAAGGTTAACGTTGCATTCTTGAGCCCAGTCTGCGTGTCGGACGGTATCCAGAGCCAGACTGAGATGTTCACCTCATCTTGAGTGTTTGCGTAGTTTGAGACGTTGCAGATGGTCTGCGACGTCGCAAGAACATCAGAAGACAAATTGTACTGGAGGTGCTCTGGGCGCGAGCTGTTAAACGGAATGTATGTGCATGCGCCAGATTCCTGATTTGTAATGTTGATCTTGAATGCAGATCCGGTGCCACCGATAAAAAGTCCTGCGGCTGTTCCTGTGTAGGAGACATTTACAGGAACGTTGCCGTCGTTGCGATAGACAATGCCGCTTATTGAAGCTTGAAAGCTGTTGTAGGAAGTCGCGTAATTCTGCGTGGAATTGATAGTGGTGTTCACCACTTCAGTCCCCAGAGGCGGAACATTGAGTGTGCCAGAGCCGAAACTCATATTTGCGTAAACCATGCTGATTGCGGCTGTTGCCGAAATTGTCACGTTGACTGTGCCATATTGCACGGTCGCCATGCCGGTGAGGAGATCGATACCAAAATTAAGCCTTGAAAGAATTGTTGCGACACTCCCTATAGTCACAAGCACAGCAACGAT
Organism: Candidatus Woesearchaeota archaeon; assembly: GCA_964374125.1. Lineage (GTDB taxonomy): Archaea > Nanobdellota > Nanobdellia > SCGC-AAA011-G17 > UBA489 > CAYJXL01. The sequence goes on from CAYJXL010000077.1 coordinate 2,319, forward strand.
GAGAAGCACGACAATTGTTCTGTTTGAGATCTCCCTCATCTTTCATTAACGCTCGGCGCTTCCTTCTTGACCTTTTCGCTGCTTCGATGGAAGGATGTTCATGGTGACATAGCCTGTTGCTGGCGGGCCTTGTTCGACCACCTTTGTGACATAGGTTACTCGACGCGCTTGTGTTTGATCAATCGCAGAAAGTATCGTCCATGTTCCCAGCATCGATACGAATATGATAACAATGAGCACAATAAAGAGAATCCTCTTTGCGGCATCCTCTTTTTGCGCTGCTACCATGTCCTATTTTCTTATTGAAGCAGTGTTTAAATACCTTTGGGTGACTTTCTGTTCTGTGAAGGATTACGCTTAAAAGGCTATTAGACACCCCTTT
>CAYJXL010000078.1:0-2536 GCA_964374125.1 Candidatus Woesearchaeota archaeon
AAATCCTGGCGTGCGTTTAAGCCAAGCGCAGTTGACAGCTCATGGCCTTGGAGCAGAGCAGCAGCGGGCACTTGTGCTTGCGTATGTGGGTATTGACACTGAAGGAATCTATAGTCTACGGAAGAATCGACGCCACAAGCCTGGCCGAGCATTTGAGCGGATCGGGTTTGATCTTTCCCTCAAGGTTCCGCTTGGTGAGGAGCGTGATCTCCGGAGACATCGGATGCTCACTCCCTTGGAGCCAGGGTTTTACACATCAGAACTTGGATTTTTTGTTTCACCGATCTTGCGGGAGATTGGCGCTGAGAAGCAGATCAGTCAGGTGTACCACTCAGCAGGCGACCTTTCTGACGCGCTACGCAAGGAGGTGAATCCTTATGCAGCTTCTTACGCTCTTCCGCTTGCGACATACGTGCGAGCGCACCGTTACGTCAATCTGCGAGAGTTGCATCATATCATTGAGCTCCGCACGCAGCCAGGAGCGCATCTGAACTACAAGCGAGCGACGCAGATGCTGCATCATGGTGTCAAGACATTGTTTCCCATTACTGGAGAGACGATGAAATTTGTTGACATGTCGACGGAGATTGATTATGGACGTGCGCTGCAGGAACTGCGGGAGATGCGAAGAAAGAAGCCAGCGTAACACTTATAGTGCATTATGTATTTCTCTTAGGTGCGGAAGCAGCACTCTGCTCCACGTTTCATATTTCTTCTCCCCCTTTGGATCGTGGAGAAGCTCATCGATCGATTTTATATGCCCGCTTATAATTGACGATTCTTTCGGTCCAACTGTGCCTGTTGTCCTTGTTGCATAGACAAGCCCGAAATGGACACGGTCAACGGGCATATTGTACTGCATGAGTGTACCAACAAGTAAAGGTTTTGATAGCTGACCCGTCACAAAAACTTCCTCTTCTAATTCACGGTTGATACAGCGCTCGATGTATAATGGTTCGTCAGTAGGGATGACATGGCCGCCGACGCCTATCGAGTGCTTGCCGAAGAGGCGCTCGTCACCATAGTCTTCGATGTTTCTTGCTCGCACATACGAGAATATCTGTTGATTCTGACCGAAGATGAGCACATAAGGAATACATTGGAGTACCGCTTCATCGGTTTCGCAGTCGTAGCGTGAGTGAAAAAACCCATTGTGCTGAATTTCATGAAGCAATCTTGCCGCACATTCTGGTGTAATTTGCTCGAAACCTTCCTCGTGTTTCCTGAAACCTCCAAGTATCTTTGCATCGTGAACAAGCACAGTTCTTGATAACTTTTTGTAGTTTCGTGCGGCATAGACGTAATCAAATGGTTTGAAGTATTTTGCCGGGCGTGGACCAACCTGCTCTTGATAATTTGACCCAATCTTGGGTCCGTATTTTTTTTCTGGAACATCTGTCCGACGAACCTGGAGAGCACTAATAGGCATACCATCTTCCATAACGACGCTTGTCGATTCTTCAGGGCTCACCTCAAGGACGAGGTCGCCACGGAATCCATTGTCCACGAATCCTGCGAAGTGCAGCGGTCCTCTGATGCCAAGGTATGAATGATCTTCCATGATAACATTCAGGTGTGGCGGTATCTGAAGCACTTCTTTTGATGCAAAGAGGTAGTGCTCGCCGTTTCGTACGGTTATTCCATTTTTATGGCGCAGGATTGGCTCAAAAAAATCGTTTGGTTCGTACGCACCTTTCAGTCTCATATCAATAGGCGATGGGGTATGCCGAGCACGGAGACCAATAACTCCATCGGTTGCCTTTCCTTCGAGGTCCAAATGCAGTTGCAATCCATCAGTAATGCGATGCGGCGCCGGAACAAGCTGACCTCGCTCGTTTCGATAGTGCAACAGCGGGTTTCTTGCGCACTCTTCTGTAAGTTCTGCCGGGTTGAGTGGCGCAACCGGCCCTGTATAAAACCTGAGCTGATTCAAGGCTATTCCCGGCCAAAGCAAAAGATTGAATGGCCGGGGTTGTACGAGGAGCCACAGCTGCAGTTCGCGACTGTCGGGCGGCGCTGTTACTTGATCAAAGGCATTATTATAGTCAGAGAGCAGACGGCTTTGCAGGAAAACTCTGCCCGGGCTGCTCTTCGGCGACGAACGTATGAATTCGTTTTCTGCAAGCGTTACCCTAACGTCGAGCGGCATGAGATATGTGAATCCTCGCTTTATTTCAAAACCGTCTTGGAGTGACACGCGCTGTCGCTGCTGCCTTGGCAATTCGAGAATGGCACGGTAGACTGTCTTGTTTTTTGGTGGGCGCAATAAACCAACATCTGTATCAATAATAAACCCTTCATCACCAAGCGCGGCATCAAACGAGGAGGGTTGAATCTGCGAGCTGTCAAATGAGGACGATCTTATCTTTCCTCGCTTTATCCACTCTTCCATGTCCTGTGAAACAAGGACTTTTCCGAGGACGCTTTCAAGCGGCATGCATTTTGTAGCGGCACGCTTCTATTTAAATTTGACGCATCAACTGGCTTCATCCCAGAAATAGATACTGGAGTTTTCCTGTGAGGAATATCTAGCATC
>CAYJXL010000079.1:0-2407 GCA_964374125.1 Candidatus Woesearchaeota archaeon
GCAGTCCTCAACCAGAGACTGCACGCATTGCCGCCGTACTTTCGGAGATACTGCGCCTCACCGAACATTTTATAAAGAAAGTATCATCTATTGTTGGTATGGCAAAAAAGAGCGGTAGCAAGGTAAACGTCCATCAATGGATTATAAGAATCGCAGTCATTCTCGCTATTCCTTTCATCTACATGAGCGGCGCTTTTGGATTGGCAGATGATGTTTTTCGCATGAGCATCTTCCTTATTCTCGCAGTGATCGCAGGAGTCGGATTGATATTGTTAAAGCGCTTTGGACAGGTGATGTACATCGCTAGTTTCGGCTTTGTTGTTTTTGCCTATCTATTCAACTTAGTCCAGGCAGGTTCGATCGAGGTTATAGACATCGGATACGATCTTATCAGCCCTTACTTCCTGATTCCTTTGTTGTTCAGCGTATACCTGTTCACCTCCCCAGTGCAAAAGCTCTTCCGATAACAATTTAAACAAGCATAAATCATAGTTCTTATGGCCGAAGATTATCTACTCGCAGCATACAAAATCAAAGGCCGCATCATTGCGCAGCGTGAAAAACTAGGCTGTACTCATGAAGACCTTAGTAACTATCTCTCTAAATATTGGAACGTCGCTTCTTCTGGTGCAGCTTGTTGGATCAGAAAGCTCGAAAGTGAGATGCTTCTTGAAGACATGGGCGACTTGACAAAGCGAGCATCGCGGCCAGAACATTCGCAATTCCACCAAAAAAGAATATTCGACTACCTTGCAGCCTTGGGCATTTCAGACGAGCATTCTTGCAGAACAATACTCGAAGGCGTCGAACGTGTATGCCATAATGTAAAATACCAGCGCTCTGAAGTCAAGCCACTATCGCCTCTTGAAAAGTCTGTTCAAAGCAGCTAGCGCTTTCTAGCAAAAGATCTCAAATCATCATATACAGGTATCCCCTTTATCTTGTATCTCTTTACAAAGAATATCCACAATAAAGCAACAAACAAGCTAGAAAAGATCTTCCAAATGAGCAGATGCAGCGTCTGGAAGTAATCCTTGCCGTACTTTAACAAAACAAACAACAATACCTCGATCCGCACAATGTTCACAATAAAAATAACCAACGAACCAAGAAGCGCGATCTTCAGCCCTAATCGAAACGAAATCCCTCGTGTGAGGAGAACCAGCGCAAAAAGCAGCAAATACGCCGATACAGCAGCGCACGCAGGAACGAACAAAAACTCCTCTGAACCAATGCGAAAGACAGTATCAGAAACCAGCGCCGCCTCGGTAAAAATGTTCGTGACAAAGTAGCTCGCGTAAAACGTCAGGGGCTTCAGAATCACATAGAACGCCCCACTCAGCAAAAATAACCCAACCGCCAGGCAATACCGCACGATAACAGAGTATACCTCTTTTAACATAAAGTACATAAACTCAGCCGCTATATAAGTATAACGATGAAAGAATACCAAACAATAGCCCTGGAACGCATCAAGATCCTCTTCCAGGAAGCAGCAAGGCAGTTCAAAAGCCATCCAGAAAGAAGCCACCGCTACATCACGCTGGCAAGAAAAATCGCAATGAAAGCCAAGGTCAAGATACCGAAGAACCTCAAGCGAAAGTTCTGTCTCCACTGCTACAAGTTCCTGCAGCCAGGAGTCAACTGCCGCGTCCGAACCAAGAACAAGAAGCTGGTGTATTATTGTTTTTCCTGCAAGAGATTCATGCGCATACCGTTGATCACCAGAAACGGAAGCTGAACGTTCTTCTTCGCACGCGCCGTTGCTCTAACCCCTGCGCGCGCTGAGGGCATACCTCGCGAAACAGAGGCAGCCATTCACTCTTGTACCAGTCTCTCTCCCGCCGCAACGAATAGCCAAATCCTCGCTTGATCAGTTCCTTGTCCACGACGCCGCCTTGATGCGGATGATCGTACTGCTTCGGCAGGTGCGAGTGAAACCCGTGCATGTAATGAATAATTTCGTGCGCAATCGTTAGCTTGAGAATGTCCTCAGGCACGCGAGAATCCTGGAACAACGTGTTGATGACAATCTCCGATCTTCCCTTCTTCGACGTGATGTGCCCGAACTTGTTCTTCCACCGCCCTTTCCACCGTATCGAAACATCCTTTCGTTCCACGTCAGGAAAGAACAAGCTCCAGATCTGGTCAAACCTCGTTTCCAGCCATTCTTGGTCCCGCATGGAATAAACTTCGCAATACTAATTAAAAAGATTTCTCTTCGAGCGCAGAGATACGTTGCAACTCCTCTTTCACCGCTCCAATGCACCTTGGAAGCGTCCTGCTTTGCACGAGATTTTGATACGGATCTATAAAAAATGGAGAATACTCAGGAACTGATTCTTCCGCCTTAATAAAGACACGTGCGTACGCGAAGGACTCATTAACCTTTACCTCTATTGGAATG
>CAYJXL010000080.1:0-2279 GCA_964374125.1 Candidatus Woesearchaeota archaeon
GTTCACGCCTTTCTTCAAATATATTTTATAGATAACGTTGAATACCGAAATATCAACTAGAAAAACCGAAATTATACCTTTTTATTAAAGCCTACCAACCGTTAACTTAACAATGTAAGCCTGTCGAAACCTTTAAATATCGTTGCACCATTCTCCAGTGGTTATAAAATGCGACAGACAAGGGGGGCATACCTGTTGTATATATTGGCAGTCATTCTGTTACTCAAGGGAGCAATCGCAGTCCCTGATTTCTCTGAACGTGACAGCCATAAGATCGAGATCCTTGATATGTTTACTTCCTCTGATAACCTCCGCTGCAAGACCTCATTCCCTTTGATGATCGAGCTCCACAACACCGGCAAGCACGAGGAAGACGTCATCCTTGAGCTCAGGACAAAAGACAACAGCATCAACGAATTCGCGCAGCTGCAAAACATGAAGCAAGATCACATGGAAGTTATGACATTCACCGTTGCATTCCCCCAGCAGCCAAAAGGCGACCTTGAATTTGAACTAACCGCAACATTCAATCGCAGAACAACACAGTTCTTTAAAACCTTCAGGTTCAGCTGCGACGATGAAAAACAGCCAGTCACTATCATCAAAAACAATCTTCAACCAGTGCTGCCGCAAGAACAGGCCCGCGTGCCGCCGAAGTACGCCATCAGCGCGCTCACGCTCACCACCATCGCGATCATCACTCTTCTCTGTTTGCTCATCATCCTGTACATCATCAAACTATATATTGAGAAATAACAACGATAACTGCTATAATAAGATATATCCTTTAGCACAGAAATCTTTATATAGGGATTATAACTGTCCAATAGCAACAATGTTATGTCATCATGGGGGGGTTTCACAAAAATGGCAAGAAAGAGCAACGTATTGATAATTCCGTTCCTGCTGCTTGCGCTACCGTTCGTGTTTGCAGGTTCGCCAAACTATGATTTCCAGACTGTGGAGATCAATAACATCATCGCATACATCGGTCAGTCAACCAACCTGACGAGAAACCTTAATATTGAACAGCTCGAAACCATCGATGTTGAGATCACCTTAAAAGCAGCCCAGAATATCTCTGGCGGCTTCGTTGATTTCGTCAGCTGCCAGGCCACGCTCGAGGGATATGAATTTGGTTCGATCTATGGCCGAACAGATGTGTTTACTGTCGAGCAAGGAAACATTTACAGGAAAACCTTGACGCTCCGTGTCCCGGACGACATTGAAACCTCAGATCCATACACGCTTAGAATAGAGTGTTCTGACCCGCTTGATCAGGAAGAGCTGGAGTTCACAGTCTTCATCAACGAAATCAGGCACTTCATCAGAATTTTTGACGTCCTTTTGAACCCAAGCAATCGCATCCAGGCAGGCAAGCCGCTCTTCGTTACCATTCGCCTCGAGAACCGCGGCCAGAAAGAACAGGACGACATAAAAGTCACAGCTTCCATTCCAGACCTCGGAATCTCAGCTTCGAACTTCATCGACGAGCTCGTCACGATTGAGCAGGAGCGCATTGAGCAATTCAAGTTTGAGGAAGAGAGCTCAGGCCAGATTGATCTGCTTTTGCGTGTTCCAGAAGACGCGCCAACAGGCGATTACGAGGTGAATATTGAAGCAACCTACAACAGGGGCCACAGCAAGGTCTCCTCGAAGGTTCCGGTGCGCATTGAAGGCATCGAGCGTGCTGCAGAGGAGCAAGTTGAAACTGTCGTGAACATCGACTCCACAGTCAAGCAAGTGAACCAAGGAGAGGAAGCGACCTATCGGTTAATGCTCGCAAACCTCGGCAGCAAGAAAGGCATCTATTCGATACAGATTGATGGAACCTCGCCATGGGGTGCTGCAAGCGCAGAGCCAGGATTCCTGACGATTTTGCCTGAAGGCACAGGCGAGGCGCTCATTCGCGTCAAAACAATGCCGAACGCAGAAGCTGGCGATCATATCTTCACCGCTCGCGTCATGCTCGGCTCAGAAGTGATCAATGAGATCAACCTGAATACGCGTGTCGTTGCAAAAGCGCCAATGGTCGCGGCAACGCCTCTGACATTCAAGTCAATCTTGATCGGTGTATTCGGTCTCCTCGTGATTGCCCTTGTCGTCTTGGGCCTGATTATTGCGTTCAAGCGCTCAAAGCAGGAAGAGGAGATGCCGACCACGGCTGAGGCGCAGACGTATTACTATTCCCCAAAGAAATAAGTTTATTAACCCCTTTGTATTATTAGACCGTGTAACTTAACGGGTGATTTCTCTTGTTTCCAAGAGAGATCCCTCTA
>CAYJXL010000081.1:0-2106 GCA_964374125.1 Candidatus Woesearchaeota archaeon
TGTTTTTCAGAAATTATTGCAGTATTTCTGTTTTTCAAAAGAAATTCATCAATAACTTGTTTTACAGAAGACACCTTTTTACTTGTCATATAGACAATGTATGAATCTGTTTTTATAAAATTATCTATAGAGTTACCATGCCAAATTCTCTAACTTGCGTTTATATTCAGACGGCAATCCTAGAAGAATATGATTGAACTCCCCCATCACGACTAAGGACTAAAACGAAATGCCCCCTTAACGATTGTTCTTGATTGCTCACTTTGTTCACCTGACTGAACACGAGCCACTAAAAATTACTCTGCGGACGCAGTTTTCCCACACTTCGTATGGGAAAAGAACTTAACAGGAATTTAACAGAAACCTCGTTGCACTTCGGTTTCCCAAATTTTTTGCTTCGCAAAAAACTCTCGAGTGTTCGGATTTTTCATGGGATGCCGAAAAATCCTCACCTCGAGCCCTTCGGGTCGTTAAATCGGATGTTATGCGTAATTCAGAATTCGGCATTCCCCCGACCACCCGCCCCAAGATTGAGAGGGGTTGCTTATGAAACTGAAAAATCCCTTGTTTTCGTGTCATTTCTTCAAAAATCTTCCCTTTGCCTGACGCTAACTTTACAGCTCAGGCAAAAGAAAGGTTTATATAGAAACAATACCGCATCCTTGCACTTATGGAGGTGAGTAAATGAAACCAGTGCTCGTTATTGTGATGGGATTGTTGCTGTTCAGCATGCCTTTTGCGACAGCGCGTCTCGAGCTTCTTGTGCTGCCTGACGACGTTCGGGTGAACTCCCTTTACCTGCCAACGCTTCGCCAGAATGTCGGATGGGGCGTGGTCAAGCGCTATAGCACTGAGGATTTGATCAATATCCTGCGATCATCGCAAGCTGGCGTCAATGTCGAGAAGTACGCCGATGGGCGGTGGGTGAGCATGAACAAGCAGGAATTTGTTCAGCTTCTGCAGTCAGGCAAGGTCAAGGATGTTACTGGACGAACGCTGACGTATGGCACGTCGAAGAACTCGCGAAAGCCTGATGTTGCTGCCGAGGGCATTGGAAGATGCAAGGCTATCTACAATCCCATAAACAAGAACTCTATATCGTTACGGCAGTGGAACATGCTGAGCAAGGACAAGCAGCAAGAGCTTTTATCGCATCCGTACACGAAGAAGTACCTCGCAAAGTGCTTTTAGCTTCTTTTCTTTTTTATTTTTCAGTTTGATAACAAGCATTTATAAATATCTCCGCGCCTCTTTCCTGGCATGATTGACTTCAATGTCCTGATCAACAATTACCTGCGGCGGGAGCTGAAGCCGAAGACTGTTGGCAGGTATTACCCGTCGGAGATTGGATCTTGCTTGCGGAAGGTGTGGTATTCCTACACACTGCCAAAAGAGACTGAAGCGGAATTGCGGAAGATTTTTTTCGTTGGCGAGATGATCCATAACTTCATTGTTGACGTCATCAAGAGCGAAAAGAATCCCTCGGTTGAGCTGGCAGCTGCTGAGTTTCCCTTTGTTGTTGCGGTGGATGATTTCACGATCTCGGGCAGGGTGGATGACATCGTGGTCCTGAAGGTTGACCAGCGGAAGGTGCTTATTGAGGTGAAGAGCACGAGCTACATTGAGTACCTTGACGCTCCGAAAGAGGCGCATGCGATCCAGCTGCTGCTGTACATGCAGGCGATCAAGATATTTGACGGATTTGTTCTGTATGTGGAGAAGAACACGCTAAAGACGAAGAGCTTTCCGGTGGCGTATGACGAGGCTCTTGTGACGCTGACGTTGAACAGGTTTCGGAAATTGCACCAACATTTGACGTCGAACATGCTGCCTGATCCAGAAGCACGGATTGTGAAGGCATTGCACTGGATGTGCGCAACATGCAACTACCGCGAAGAATGCTATCGGGCGACGCCCAAAGAAATCTTGCCGTGAATATGTGCCGGCTCTTTCGTTGCCTACTCGAGCCGACAGCGGAAACCAAATAGAGCCTTTAACAGCTCTGTTTATACGTCTATGTTATAGTATATAAATCTTGCGGAACATTAAACTTATAGCTTAAGACTTTAGTTTACGTAACTTTTATATACTTGTACATCATCCATA
>CAYJXL010000082.1:0-2101 GCA_964374125.1 Candidatus Woesearchaeota archaeon
AGTGACCGTATACTAACCAGATTAATAGTGGAAGATAAGGATCCTCTAGAATTGGTAATCTCAAAGTTCGTTCACCATCGTCCGTTTCATAGAGAACCGTCTATGTGGAACAGCACCGAGTATACGATTGCAGTAGACGAAGTAACTTATGACCTTTCTATGGCTGGAGTGTCGAATAAGGTGGACTACTCTACCGATGTTACTGTGGCTGGCATTCGATTGCCTAACTTCCCGAGGAATGATACTGCGCTATTGCTCGTTAATGACGTTTTCACAAAAATGATGCTTGACTATGGTGATAGATCATTGTTTCCATGGGGAAAAGATATCACGTTTGTAGACAAAGGAATGGTTAAACATCCTTGGTACAATTGTTCGGACCGTGAAGATGCACACGCCAAAGCAAAGAATACCATAGATGTCTATCAGGCGCATAAACGAAATTTGGGAGAAGTACTGGGAGCGATAGAACGCGAATATCCTACAAACAGGCAAGAAAGCAACAGACTCATTCAATGCTTGCAACTTCCTTTCTGGCGAGGTTACGTCGATGGGAATCTCAACCCTCTGATTTCTCATCCATATGCAAAACCAATAATCATCACTGAACACAGCAAGATCTTTGATTCAGAACCGATGAAATGGTATGTTGAAGAAGCATGCACCATGCTGGAAGGTGGTGATGAAAGAATCAATGCATTTATTAAAAAGTATACACATTCTGATAACAAAATTACACCTCAAGAATTGCGTAGAAATCTTGTGCAGAATTTAAGGCATATTGAACATCTTGGTCTTGCGCAGGTTGATTGGGATCGAGTGCATAAGGCCTATCCAGAATCACCTAAAATAACGTTAGATGTTCATGATAGATCACAAGAGCTCAAAAAGATGCGTTGGATTCTTCCTTATCTCTAGACAAAAAAGACCTCCCGTGTCAATTCTATAGAGGTATACTTTGCACAAAAACGAGGCACAGCTGTCGAGCGATTCATGGAGGACTGTAGACGTCGTGGCTCTTGTCGCCTTGCTTTGCTGCATGTCGATGCAAATAAGACCTTCCTCCCCTGTACAAAAGATTCGCTGCAGTTACAAAGGTGAGATAGCCAAGATTGTCTGGCTTGCCGTCGGACCAGTCGACAACAATGCCTGCAAGAAACGCCCATCTCGCGACGCTCGCAGAAGGATGCATCATCATGTGAAATCTTTTGAGGAACCGCGTTGCGAACTCTTTCCTTAGATGACCTTGATACTCTTGGCTAACCTTTGAGCTGTATTCAACAAAAAACTTTTCACTTTCACCTCGCAACCTCTCACGCACAAAATCGTGGATAAGAACCACTTCTTTCGCACCATTGATTGCGCCAGCAAGAAGGCCGGCAAGGCTGCCTATGTCTTCAGCCACTACGTAAAGACTGTTTTGAATTGCCTTGCTCATACGCGCCGATATTGTTGGAGGATTTATATACCTATGTCACCTGATCAGCGGACGTATCCGCGAACCGAACCGAATGGCACATGGTATAGCTGGTTGTCCAGTGTATAGTCGAGCATCAACTTGTTTTCTATACGCCGCTTGAACGAACAGCCGCGGAGCATGACCCGCCTGTCGTCTCCGCCGTACAGCATGAATGATTGCACTTCAGAGCAACCGCCGACGCTGATGTGAGTGATGTTGATATCACGGTCGAGCCCATTGTGCATATTGAACGAAACACTATTAGTTGTAAGCGTAAGATTGTCGCATGCAAGCGGCGTTTCGAGGCGACAGTGATTCGGCAGGAACCTTGCAGGATCAAAAAGTCCTCCTTTGTACAAGACGATGCCGAGCAGGGCAATGAGAACCACTGAGAAACCAAAACGGATAATGTACTCGTAGATTGTGTGGCCCATGCGATTGGAATGTTTCTGCAACTTTATAAACATTGTTCAGCGTGGCCGAAAGTTTTTCTTTTTTCATGGCTGGCAGTAATATCAAGAAAACAAAGCTCATCTGCTCCCTCATTGTTGTAATATTTTGCAAGTTCTACAGGATCACCAGCATCTTTAAGATTTAAAAATTTGGTTCTTTCGCTATCCAGATTTAAGCTGCCGGTGAATT
>CAYJXL010000083.1:0-2089 GCA_964374125.1 Candidatus Woesearchaeota archaeon
ATCTGGCCGCAATGTTTATATACTAGAACATATATGTTCTAACTAAGCCTTGTTTTAAAGCCTAGGTGAAAAGCAGGATCCTCAGGAGAGTGAGCAAGGCTTTATATTCTTCTTTATGAAAGCACACATCACAGCAACGGATATCGCAGATACGCTCCTTTATGAAGATACTCTAAGAACCCTCCTAAAAGCTGGAAAAATAGCTGAGGATAAGTACAGGGAAACAGCAATCTCGCCGGGTATAAGAGCGAAATCTTGGAGGCCTTTCTGCAGAGGCTTACACACTGGCGGTTATAATGAAGGGTTTAGCTACACAGAAGACACAACAAAGTTTCCTGATGACGGCATCCCGCATTTGTTTATCCATTTCCATCCTGACGAGCAGGTTTTGATCCCCTCAGGAATAAACGAAAGCGGCGGTGATCTAAAGATTCTTATGGACAATAAATGGGGGATACACCTAAAAAATGCCGGTGAATCGGAATCTTACACAGTCAGATTCAGGAAGATTGAGGGCATAGCGCGCTACGCTCCTCGAGAGGGGATAGGCCTCTTATTATTTCAACTCAAACAACTGCACAAATCGAAAAACGAAGGTTATCCTTTGCGAGTGATCTTAGAATCGCTTGACAATGATCTTGCGCAACTGCACTTCCCAAAGCAAGAAGAGGTTGTAGAGACTATGCGGCGACATATCAATGCCTGTCATGTTTCCTTGCCAATACAATCTTTGAAGAGCAAGGATGCACGCAAAGGACTTTCTGAATCAATGAAGACGTCGCTGGTTGAGAAACTTTTGCCTTTTGAAACAGGCATCGCTGTCACTGCGTACGATCTTTTTTCACAAGACCCGCGCATACTTGAAACTAAAGAAGAACGAAGACGACATCTCGGGCTTAAGTGAAAAACTTCCTGAATGACTTCTTGACTTCTGTTCCATCTTCTTCTGCGAGCTCTTCAATCAATTCACGCTGTCTCTTTGTTAGCCTTTCTGGGACGTCAACAACGATCTTGATGAAAAGATCGCCATGACCTGAACGGTTGAGCTTCTTTATTCCTAGGCCATTGAGACGAAACGTCGTGTGGCTTTGCGTTCCTGGCGGTATCTTGATCGTTGCCGCGCCGCTCAGCGTCGAGACTTCAGCTTCGGCTCCGAGTGCTGCCTGCGCGAACGAGATCTTCTTCTCAGCGTACAGATCAGGGCCCTCGCGCTCAAACGTCTTATGGGGCATAACGTGAACAACGACGTAGAGATCTCCTGCTATTCGGTCTTCAGTCGCTTCGCCTTCCCCTGTTAACCTGATTGTCGTGCCATTATCAACACCAGCCGGAACTTTGACCTTGATTTCGCGCGTTGCTTCAACAAGGCCTGAACCGCGGCATTTCTTGCACGGGCTTGTTATTGTCTTTCCCTCGCCGCGACATGTTGAACACACCCCAATTTGCGTAAAAATACCGAACGCGGTTCTTCGAGATTTCTGCACCTGACCGCGACCATGACACTCGGGACACGTTGCAAGAGAACCATCGGCGCTCCCTGTTCCGCTGCACGCTTCGCAGCTTTCATGGCGGGAGACCTCGATGGTCTTTTCCGTGCCAAACGCGGCTTCCTCGAACGTAAGCTTGAGATCGTAGCGCATGTCCGTGCCACCCTCGCTCCGGCGCTGTCGACCGAAGAACATGTTGAAGATAGAATCGAAGTTCCCAAATTCACGGAAGATGTCGAAGTCGAAGTTCCTGAATATGTCTTCCTGCGTGAAGCGCTGGTCGAAGGCCTCATGCCCGAACTGGTCGTACTGAGCGCGTTTCTGGTCATCAGAAAGGACAGCATACGCTTCGCTGATTTCCTTGAATTTTTCCTCAGCCCCCTTGCTCTTGTTCAAATCCGGATGGTACTGCTTCGCGAGATTCTTATAGGCGGCCTTAACCTCGTCCTTTGTTGCGTTTTTTGGAACGTCGAGAGTTTCATAGTAATCGTGCTTTGCCATAGGGTATGGTGACCTGCCCTCTTATTTAAAAGTTTACTTGTTGTTCTCAGTATCTCCGAAGGTGAATTCTTTACTTAAGAGTTAAGAGAAAAAAGCAAGTA
>CAYJXL010000084.1:0-2048 GCA_964374125.1 Candidatus Woesearchaeota archaeon
TAGTCTCATAAAATATTTTTACTGTGTCGGTTTAAATACATTACGATTGAGCTAGCCACCACGGCGGACAGTAGCAAACAGCCGTGATTGCTGGACAAGATTGAGCGCTGCAACAAGGTTGATCTCCGGAAACGTGAGTTGCGTCGCAGGATCATGAACACCCCTTCCAGAAGCCTTCAGCACTGCCTCAACAGCGTCGGCAGAAAGCGAAGGATCAACTTCTTTCAGCAAGAGCGCTGCAGCAGCAACATGAGGCGCCGCATACGAAGTGCCGCTGTCCTCTAAGAAGGAACCACCCCGAGTTGATGTGATAAATGTCCCAGGAGCGAGCAGATCAAGATTCGAAAACCTATTCGTGAAGCACGCAAGTCTTCCCGGCCCAGTCACTTGATCAGTGCAGGGCGCTGTCCCAGACCACGTAAACCTGCCAACATCAGAGTCATAGGTAGCGCCCACGCTAATAATGTGGGGAGCGCATGCAGGATACGCGATTCCTTGCGCGCTTGCATCATTGCCCGAAGCAGCAGCAAGAACCATGCCTCGTTGATAAGCGCGTTCAATCACAGGATTCAAGTACATTGGACAGGTCGCCGAAGTATAGATGCCATTGCCAAAGCTCAACGTCGCAGCTTGGATGTTGAAGCGATCTTTGTTCGTGATGCACCAGTCAATGCCCGCGGCAACATCAGATGCCCAGCACATACCGCCGCGATTGCAGACTTTGAGCGCAACAATCTTCGCATGCGGAGCAACGCCGTGATGCAATGAAGACGCAGAAGCAATCACTCCTGCAACGTGCGTCCCGTGTCCGTTGTCATCCATGGGGTCCTGATCATTGTTCACAACATCATAACCACCGGCAACTGCGCACTTCGGTCCAAAGCATCCGCCGAGCGCTGGATGCGTGTAATCCACACCAGTGTCCAGGACGCACGCCGCTTGATTTGTGCCCCTGTAGCCGTATGACTCAAGAACATCCGCGCCAATGATGCGCCTGCTCTCGTTGAGCATGACACGGAATTCACGATCAGGGTACAGTGCAATAACATCGTCCCTCTGCTGCAATGCTGCAATCATGTCCTCAGAAATCTCAGCCGCTATCCCGGGAACGCTTTCGTAGCGATGCTTGATAACAATCGTGTCGCCTGCATCTTGAATAGCCCGATCTAAGGCTTGATGACTCGTAAACCATACAAGAGTTACAGGAGGCTGTTCAATAGGGTTAACTGTTTCGCCCGCTTGTAATATAGGTGCCACAAACAGAATGACAAAAATCCATAAAGCCCATTGTCGGTTCATAGTTACCACAGATAAGTTGCAACTTTATAAAGATTTCTATATCGCGGATGATCAAAAAACAAACCCGTGCGCGGACCGGGATTTGAACCCGGGCCAGAACGTTGGCAACGTCCTATTCTAACCAAGCTGAACTATCCGCGCATAACATCGAATAAAGCTTCAGAACGTTATATAAAAAGATATCGCACATGTAAAGCAGATCAGTCACTCTTGCTGAACTTTGCTATTCGACCGTCAAAGTCCGCGAAATATTCTCTTTCTTGGTTTTCTAGGAACGCCCTAATGTGCATCACTACAATCTCTAAAGGAATATTCTCATTTGCCGAATTCAAAAGAGTAAGAAAGCGATCAGTTTTCACGTAGAAACGCCTTTATATCAATGACAAAATGGCCAACTTCCTTCAGTTCACTCATTGTTGATTTCTCTTTTGATTCATCGAGAAACCTCGTCAAACAAAGCAGGCTCTCTCTTCGAAGGTTTCTTACCTTTCTGTAAGAAAAACAAAGGCGAAACTGGATCTTTTGGTACGGTCTCGACAACAATTTTTTTCATAATGTATCTACCTCTTTCCACCCTAATGCTTCAGCAATCCAACGAGGAAGTTCCTTACAGTTCCTTCTGTACACATTTTCCCCCTTCGATGTAACACTCCACCGTTCGTACTTATGATTTTCTGAAGTCGTAGCCATTGTTATATAGATAACTGACTTAATTATGTGACAAGATTTAAATATACTAATTGAATAGT
>CAYJXL010000085.1:0-1995 GCA_964374125.1 Candidatus Woesearchaeota archaeon
TCTAAAACCATTCAATAAAGCCTATAAGTGAAGTTTATAAAGCTTTAGAAAGAAAACAGCAAATAAGCGCCGTAAAGAATCGTCAAGTTCAGCAAGAATCCAAAGACAGAGCCGACCACCACGAACGCATGGTTTTCCACGTGTTCATCGCCGTGAACAACAAGAAAGAGGATCGCGTCAACAAAAAGGTAAAGCAGGATGCCGACAAAAATGAAGAACAACGTGCTGAAGAAGAAAATATTGCTCAATTCCAACAAAAGTCCAGCAACAAAGAACATCCATCCAAAGAGCAAGCTCAGCAGAATGCGATACCACGCCTCTTCCGCTCGAGCCGGGCTGAAATTAATGCCTTGAAAAATATCTCGCACGTTCATTGTCCTCCAGGAACGCTCAGCACCGTAAATGAAAGCGGATTCGAAGTTTTGCCATCGGGATTCACAACTGTCACCGTGTAAACCTTATCGCTTCCAGGAGCCGGCGGCAACCAACCAGTGACAACCCACACGCGGATAATGCGTTCGCTTTCAATAGTAACAAAGTTTGTCGGGTACTCTTGATTGTTGAACTTAACACGCGCCCCCTGCTGGGCATCAACCGCATTAATAGTAGCCTGAATAGGAAGATCAACGAACCGAACAACATTGGGAACAATGCTGCCAATATAAGGAGCATCGCCAAATTTGACCGTGTTTTTGTCAATGGCCTCAGCCTCAACTGTAAAGTAGCCATTGCCCTGGGGAATCTCGCCAACCAGCTTCGGTGTCGCAGTGCCTTCAACCGTCGTCGGACTGCCTCGCAAGCTCGCATCAACAGAAATAACATTTCCGGTAATGCTTGCGCCATTCACGCCTTTCGGCATATAAACAGTGGCGACCTGCCGGTTTCCCTCGCCAAGCCGATGAATGGTGTTCGCTGTAAGCACGAGATTGTCCACAGAGTCTTGAAGCATGGAGACCTTGTAATTGAAGGAAAGAATCTCTGTCGAGACGAACAGGAGCGCAATGAGGAAAACAAGCAAGGCTCCGAAAAGCATGATGTTTTCAAGACCGAGCTGCCCCTTTTCTTTGGCCATATAAATTGTAGATCATTGAAAACTTAAAAGATTATAGATGGTGAAATGCGTATATCAAACACGCTAAGCAACCGCTTGCCTGTTCACGTCTCGAACACACGCAGCCCTGCCATGCCCCTTGACAACGCACGAATGCTCTATGGGACAATCTTCCCAAGCATACGCCATGAAGCCATACTGTGTCCCGCCTTTGAGAAGTTCCTTGCACGTTCCGATTTGGTCTCGACGATCAACCGCGCACGTCTGGGCCCCAAGCTGTAAACACTTTGACATCTCTTTATAGTCGCTCAGAAGCGACGTCTTTACCCCAAGATACGGGTTGAGCGCGCGCTGTAAAATGACCACGTCTCGATAAGTAATCGCGCCGTCATCATCAATGTCACCAGCTTCATCATAGTATCCTGTTGTTCTGCTGTTCGCGGAAGCAATGCTTGAGTCATAGGTGTATTCATATCGATAGCCCTTTTTCTCGAGGGGTGTCCGCACATCGCTACCGCGTTGCATTAAAGTCTGAAGGATAAAAAAGTCATTCTTCGTAATTTTTCCATCCCGGTCAAGATCCCCCTTGCCTTCAGGAAAAGGAAAATTCCCAAAGAGTATGGAATAACCTGCTCTGCTAGGTCCGCCTAAGATATCGGTGCGCACACCTCTCGAAACCAAGTACTCGCGATCACCAACGCGGTCATAGCCAGCGCCGCTTATCTTCGAGTATCTGTCAATGATCGTCCCTCGCGGCGCAGCTCCTGTTAAAGTATGTGATAAGAATCCTAACAAAAGGAGTCCAAACACCATGACGAACAATAGATTTTCCCTCATGACATCACCACCTCATTGATAAACAAAGTTATTATATAAGGCTTACGGTGGCGATCAGTATCTCCGAAAGTACGGCGGCAATGCGTGCAGTCTCTGGTTGAGGACTG
>CAYJXL010000086.1:0-1896 GCA_964374125.1 Candidatus Woesearchaeota archaeon
TATGGATGATGTACAAGTATATAAAAGTTACGGAAACTAAAGTCTTAAGCTATAGATGACATCTATTTAAGCTCTTCACCAAAAAGAGCAACGTATGCGTTCCGACCGCCCTCAAGATCGTATATCTGCGTGTAGCCCAGTTCTTGCAACGTTCTTGCTGCTTCTGCGCTCATCGTTCCGCTGCGGCAGTATACCGCAATCTTGGTAGCCTTGTCTTTTGGGAGCTTATCTGAGCTTTCTACAATCCAGTCATAGGGTATAAACGCGTCTGTCCCTTCAAGATGCTGCTGTTCCGGGATATGGACATCAAGTACGAATACCTTATCGTCGGCGAGCAGGGTTTTAAATTCTTCTGGGGAAACCAGCTGAATCGTCGCTTTTTCTTTTACACAACCAGATACGATAAGCGTTACGAGAATAATCCCGGCGATTAGCACGTTCTTCATAAGCCCACAACCTTTTGATTATCGCGGTGCAAGACTTCTCGTGTTGGAGAATGTTTTCTCATGTTTATTTCATTGATAACTTTCCCCATTAGCCTGCACTTTTCTTGCGGATAAATATCACTTGTTTCCTGATTCATAATAACAAGATTATTGGATTAGCTTTATAAAACTTCGCCATGAGCCAGTTGAGATAAGCTTAAATATTCCCAATAAACTGCCCACCATCATGAGAAAACCACGCATCATTTACGACCTTGCAACAATCTTATTCAATGGCGCCTCAAAGCCCGTGGGTGCTGTTATTGAGCTAACAAAAGACTGCAATTTACGATGCAAACATTGTTATTTTTTCCGGCAAGATTATACAACCGAATTAAGCGATGCCGAATGGTTAGCCACGCTAAAAGATGCTCGGAACGAACATGATCTTTTGCTCGCATCTTGGTGTGGCGGTGAACCTTTATTACGGAAAGATTTAATCGCAGAAGCCATGAAATACTTTCGATACAACCAGGTTTTAACAAACGGCACATTTCCTTTGCCCTATTGGCCAGACGTTGTCTTTGAGGTTTCTGTAGACGGCACGAGAGAATCTCATGATGCAATTCGCGGCAATGGTACCTATAACCGGATTAAAAGAAACATAAACCGAAGCGATCTTCGAATAAATCTTGCCTGCAGTATCAATCGACTAAATCATCACTCAATCGAGGATATGGTGGAAGAATGGAGTAAAACGCACGTACGAGGGATCCATTTCGGGTTCTATTCGCCTACAAAAGCAGAACACTGCGGCGACCTTTCAATCGACTTCAAGCTTAGGGATACAATAATTGATCGCATCCGAATGTTGAAAAGAAAATATGGAGACTTTATCCTTGTGCCTGAGAAAGTCCTTGACCTGATGTCGTCGGAAAACGCAGAAGAAGTGACCTCAAATTGTTTGTATGACAAATTATTTGTTACATTTGGTCCTGATGGGAAAGAGAAAAGATGCCCTGTTGGCGATCAAGCTGTATGCTCCCAATGTGGACATTCCCCACCGTACTTTATGCAAGCTTTGCGCACTGGGAACTTTGAAACATTAAAGCTTGTATTTAACCAACTTTCATGATCTAGAACATTGTGGCGCTGTGTTTTGCTTTCTAGGACTTCTTTACCGCCTTGCGCAATTCGCTCTCTTTTGGCACGCCTGTAAAGACGAGCCTTCCGCTGATGACAATTCCAGGAGCAGACATCACCGGATACTTCTGCAAGATATCTGGACTCTTCGTGATGTCAACGACATCGTATTTGACGTTCATCTGGTCAAGCATCTTCTCGACGCGGGCGCAACCGCCACAGCCGGGCGTTGTTAATATCAGCACTTTTTTCGCCATTCTCACCTCCTCTCAATTTTTTATTCCTTCTTGGGTTTAATACCCCGCAAGCTCTGCTGCGGTAGTATTAA
>CAYJXL010000087.1:0-1788 GCA_964374125.1 Candidatus Woesearchaeota archaeon
GTTGTTAGTTTTTCTTTGATTTCCATCTCTATTCTGCAGGATGCAAAGGTTTATATAGTTATCTATAGATAACTATTGGCTATGGGAAGAAAAGTAGAAGTTAATAGAGGAAAGCTTGTTCTTACTGATGCGAAAATAGAAGGCTTTCTGGAGAGGATTGTTAATCCAATAGGAACATCAGCAAAAGCAGATGTTCCAAGAAGATACCTTGGAAGAAGAGTTTATGTTGTAATAACTAAGAATTAGCTATTTCTGTCCCACACCGTACCTCCACAAGTTTTATAAATAACTTCACGGTTAGTTGCTGGAGAGGTGTTTTGCTATAGCAATCGGCGATTGGTTTCTTTCACGAAGTGACTCGTTTCGGTCGCTGATGATGAAATTTCGCGATCATCAGATCAACACGAAGGTGTCTTTCCAGCGCGTGAAGCTCAAGCATCGAGATTATGAAGCGAAAGTGCGGGAACTGGACGCGCGCGTGCGCGAGCTTGAGGGCATTCTTGAGGCGCTGAATCAGGTCACTGCCAAAGAAAAGCGCAGAAGACGCCCATTTTAGACGTTTTTTAGCCCTAACTTGACAGGGCTCCCTATGCTTATGTGATGCTCTCGTGCATACCCCCTGTTCACCTCAAGAACATATTGGGCTCTTTCGTTTCCTGTATATAATGCACAGGGATCTTCCCGGCAAGGCTCTGCTTCGATGACGTCGACGACCTTCAGGCCTTTCGAAATGAATATCATGTCCAATGGAATCAGCGTGTTCTTCATCCAGAATGTTCTTATTTCCTCGTCTTGGAACATGAACAGCATGCCTGCGTTTTGCTCCAGCGACGGTCGATGCATGAGACCGATGCTTTTCTCTTGCGCGCTATTGGCGATTTCGACCTTGACCTTGCTTCCGTTCATGAGAACATAGTCTTGCTGCGTGCATGCTGAAATGAAGACTACTGCCAATAAAAGAAATAAAAGAACCTGCTTGCGTATCATCCGAAGTATGTCAATTTCTTTTTATCCTTCTGAGCGGTCATGCTGTGCGCCTTTTCCATCATGTCCTTGATCTTGCTCTCAAATTCCTCTGCTTTTTTCAAGAGCGGCTTGAAGTCGACTTTTAGATTGAGATACCTATCGAGAACTTCAATAACCTTTGCAGAAGCTCGCGAGTCAGGCAGGGTTGAGTGCGTTTCTGAAAATATGCAGGTCACTCTCACGTCTTTTCTTAAGAGCAAAGCGCCGGTAACGCCGACGATAATGCCCTCTCGAAGGGGTTCTACGCCGCTGTCTTTCATTTTCTTGCTCTCACCAATATAGAATGCCTTTGGTTCTTGCTGCTGATCTGGCGTGGAGCTGCCGACACCTTCAATACTGATGATTTCCCTTGCTTTCAGCTCTTTTGCAATTCTGATAAGTATCTCCGCGAGCCCCCATTCAAGCCCGTTGACTGCAGTGAGCGCGTGGAGAATGACTATGTTTGTCTTTTTATCGTAAAAAATTCCCAGTGGCTCTATGGCATCGCCTTTGTGCACTGCGATAACAGGCGGGACTTCATCGACGCGAATCTTTCCTATTGGCTTTGCATCAAGATGCTTGACGAGAAACTCAGTTGTTATCGTGCCAACGAGACCGAACCCTGGAAAACCGCTGATTATTATAGGGTTTCTCGGCCTCTTTTCCAGGATGAGATGCATTTTTGACCTTGTGAATGGTGACTCTGCGTTTATATGGTTTTCGGAATGCATAGACCGTGTAACTTAACGGGTGATTTCTCTTGTTTCCAAGAGAGATCCCTCT
>CAYJXL010000088.1:0-1752 GCA_964374125.1 Candidatus Woesearchaeota archaeon
AGAGGGATCTCTCTTGGAAACAAGAGAAATCACCCGTTAAGTTACACGGTCTATGTGAAGCCAAACATTTATATAGACAAGCAATGTACGTTTCCATATGAAACCAAAACACTCCAAAAAGACTGAGGACAGCTGCTGTAGTTCTGAAGGCAGCTGCGACTGTAGCTCTGAAACTGACAAAGGTTCGTGCTGCGGCGGCGGATGCGGCTGCAGTTCGTAAGCGAGATTTTCAAGAATCTTTTCCAGAAGCACTAGATTTCATGATCTGTTCTGTTGAATGGGAATAGACACCGTTAACGACACAGCACGCCTTACGATATCTTTATAAATCACTTTCCTAAAACGTTATGCTATGTCAGGCAAATCACGGGGTTTAAACGCTGGTAAAAAGCTCAAGGACCGTCGAAAGAAGTTCCGCTGGCTTGACTACAAATATATCCGAAGGACACTTGATCTCAAGCGCAAGTCTGATCCACTAGAGGGATCTTCGCAGGCGCGCGCTATTGTCCTGGAAAAGCGCCAGATCGAGGCGAAGCAGCCTAACAGCGCGATGCGGAAGGCGGTTTTCGTGCAGCTATCAAAGAACGGGCGACAGGTTTCTGCGTTCTGCCCAGGGAACGAAGCGATCAAGAAGATTGATGAGCACGACGACGTCATTATCGAATGCATCGGCGGTTCTGGCGGCGGCGCGATGGGCGACATTCCCGGCGTCAGGTGGAAGGTCATCAAGGTAAACGATCAAAGCCTTGATGCATTGTGGCGCGGAAAGATTGAGAAGGGCCGACGATGAGGCTGTTCAACTTATGGGACACCTCCCAGATCACGGTTTCTGATCCTGGACTCAGGGATTATCTTACGCTGACATCGCAGATGGTGCCGAGAACACAAGGACGCTATGCGAAGCAGAAGTTCTACAAGAGCCGCTACACGATTGTGGAACGGCTAATGAATCACCTCATGGTGCCTGGCCACAAGGGCAAGAAGCACTTCATCACGTCAGGACAATGCGGAGGCAAGAGCCACACTGCATTCAACATCGTTGAGAAAACACTGAAGATCATTGAGATGCGGATGAAGCAAAACCCTGTTGCGGTCTTGGTCAAGGCCATTGAGAATGCTGCACCGCGTGACGAGATCACGACGATTGAGTATGGCGGCGCGAGATATCCACAGGCGATTGACTGTTCTCCGCAGCGAAGGATTGACCTTGTGTTGCGGCTGATGGTGCAGGGCTCGTATGCAAAGAGTTTTGGGAAGAAAGTGAGAATGCATGAAGCACTGGCGGAAGAGATTATTCTTGCATTCAATGTCGACCAGAAGAGCAGCGCTGTTACAAAAAAGCTTGAGCTTGAGCGCATGGCTGATGCTGCTCGCTAATCCTAGATGTTAAGCGCGGTTGTCTGTTCTGAGGCGGGGCCAAAAAATCCAAAGTAAGCGGGCGAGTGTTCTTAGGGCGGACGTCGTTTAGTGTTGTATCTTAACAGTAGCTGACACTCTAAAGATTTAAGCCTATCTGCAGCGAAGAAATCTCAGCGACTTCAGTCCTGAGATGAATTCGCCGCCCATAATACTCTTCATACTTGTCAACCGCACACGCAACAGATATATACATGCGCGCTTGCATCATTCCTATGCTTAAGACCTACAAGTTTCGCCTGTATCCGACCAGGCCACAGGAAGATTTCTGCATTGCCTTCAAAGTAGACCGAGGAAGTTAATGGGTGATAGCTTTTTATCCTTGCTCTTTATGCT
>CAYJXL010000089.1:0-1582 GCA_964374125.1 Candidatus Woesearchaeota archaeon
GCGAACCAGCTATATCAAGTCAACCCTCTCCTCTGTGGATAACGCAGAATATTCTCTCGGTAATAATGGTGACAAAGAATGAATTAGTTTGGCATATGACACTCGTAAGGTTTTTGTTGTTTTAATACGGAATAGGTAATGTGCAGCAACTTGTGCACGACAGCTGTTAGAGAAACACCGTATGCTTTGCCTTGATTCTGTTTTTTCTCGAAGATTTTCTTAAGTGCAGGATCATGAACTCTAGCAACTGTGGCAGCGCAGGAGAATGCCCAGCGCAGATACGGTGACCCTCTTTTTGATAATTTTGTTTTCGTTCCCACAAAGTTTCCAGACTGTACGACTTTTGTGTCCATACCAGCATAGGCCACAAGCGCATCCGCTTTTGAGAATCGCTGAATGTCTCCAATCTCTCCAAGAATTGTTGCCGCAAGGTTAAAGGCAATGCCAGGGATGGTCATCAACAACTGAAATGACGGCAGCTTGTCAGCATATGGCTTCATGGCGTTCTCAACGTCTTTGATCTGTTCTTCCAAAAAAGCAATCTGTTTGAGATGAAGCTGCATCTCGCAAACCAATGCATCTTTGGCAAAGCGGATACCCACGGATTGTTGAGCAGCATTTCTGATTTTGTCAGTCGTATCCTTGATGTCTAATCGTCCTCTAGCACACCGTTCAATAATGGTCCCAATACGCTTTCTGGAAAGACCAGCCATGACTTCTGGGGTCGTATACTGTTCTAAGAATACTCGAGCTGTTGCTCCGAATACATCAGAAAAAAGGGCTTGAAATTCAGGGAAAACAAGATCAAGGAGACGGATGACTTTGCGCTTTTCATCAGCCATCTGCTGTACCAGTTCCACCCGTAAACGAGCCAGTTGACGCAGGGCGTAGATGTTTTCATGGAGTGGGTGTTGAACTCCGTGTGCGTCGAGCTGGACTACCCGAGCAATTGATTGCGCGTCCACTGTGTCGGTCTTCGTGCCTCGGATGGTGAGATTGCGCAGCGCTTTGGATTGCAGTGGATTGAGGACGATGAGATTCTCATATCCTTGCTCGCGCAGAAACACATACAGGTTCATCCAGTAGTGTCCAGTGGCTTCAAGCGCGATACGCGTTTCCTTAAGGACATTATTGTCCCTTCCTATGATCTCTTGGATTTTTTGAAGGAGCAATTGAAACCCTTCTTGGGAGTTTCCGAACTTGAGCGACGAGAGAATAAAGCGACCTTCTTGATTCTGTATCGCCGCCACATGGAACGATTTCCCGATGTCGATACCGATGGTATGCATAGGCGTTGTATGGTTATCCTTGCCACCATCTTTACCGAGGGAATCCCGCACCATGTGGAGGCACCACAGGTTAGTGGCGAGATGCGCAGAGCACTCCTCTTCAAGAAGAGACCTGCATCCAGCTGATTCGTGGACGCACCTTCGCAAGACACGGGCAGCACGTTCGAGCTCGCGGAAGACTATCCTTTAAGGATAGAACCCGCAACCGATTTCCGTTGACCTCGTGATTGAGAAAGTGGTAAGGGTTGATTGAATTAAAAGTTCGACTTTTCTACTACTGAGTATATACTAAC